>PMKG01000366.1:9929-14099 GCA_003157675.1 Acidobacteriota bacterium | reverse complement strand
CGCGCCGCCGGAGGTCTTCGGGTTCGGCGTGATGACGACCATCCCGGGCCGGGCGAGGTCTCCCCAGTCGCGGATCCCCCTGGGGTTGCCCTTGCGGACGAGGAACACGACCACCGACGTGCAGGGCGTGGCGTTGTCCGGCAGGCGCTGCTGCCATCCGGCCCTGATGAGCCCGCGCCGCGCGATCTGGTCGATGTCGTAGGAGAGCGCCAGGGTGACCACGTCGGCCTCGAGGCCGTCGATCACCGAACGGGCCTGCTTGCCGGACCCACCGTGCGACTGGCGGATCTCCACCTCGGGCAGCTTCCTGGCGGCCCGCGAGCGGTTGAAGGCGGCGTTGACGTCCTGGTAGAACTCGCGCGTGGGATCGTAGGACACGTTGAGCAGGGTGACCGGCGGCGCCTGGGCGCGCACGATCCCCATGGCGGCAACCGCGAGCGCCAGGCCGAGGGCGGCCGCGACGACTCGCCGGGTCGCGAGTCGGCCGGATCGCGCGATCGCCTGATCGCCATTTCGCACGATCGCCAGATCGCCAAATCGCACGATTCTCTCCTACGCCCTTGCCCGTCGCGGCGCGGGGCGGCGCCTGCCGACCCGGTCCACCGCGGCATTGACCCCCGCCAGCGTGGCCCCCTCGAGGATGCGGGCCGTCTCGTCACGCACTTGCTTCATGACCAGCCGGATGCCGCACAGCCTCTCGTCAGCGCACTCGTCGCACCGCTGGTAGGCGGTCTGGCTCACGCACGGCGTGAGGGCGAGCGGCCCCTCGAGGACCCGGATCACCTCGCCGACGTTGATCGTGGACGGGTCGCGGGCGAGGCGGTAGCCGCCGCCCTGGCCGCGACGACTGCTCACGATCCCCCGGCGCCTGAGGTCGAGCAGGATGCCCTGGAGGAACTTCTCCGGGATCCCCTCGCGCGAGGCCACCTCGGAGGCGAGAATCGAACCGCGGGCGTGTTCGCGGGCGAGGAAGAGGAGGGCCTTGAGGCCGTACTTGGAGCGACGCGTCAGCACGCGGCGTATTGTCTATCAACTTACTAGACAATGTCAACACGGCGGCTTGCGGCGCCGGCTTGCGGCGTACGGCTTGCGCCCTACGGCCGGATCACACGGTCACGCGTGACGCCGCCGCACGTCGCAGGCCGCGAGCCGCGAGTCGGGTCCTAATCGTTGTCGGCGGCCGCGTCCTGCCCCAGCGTGCCGGCGGCCTTCTGCTTCAGGTAGGTCTTGATGAAGACGTCGATGTCCCCGTCGAGGACGCGGTTGATGTCGCCGACCTCCGCCTTGGTCCGGTGGTCCTTCACCAGCTGGTAGGGATGGAGGACGTAGCTCCTGATCTGGCTGCCGAACGCGATGTCGCGCTTCTCGCCGCCGAGCTGATCGAGCCTGGCCTGCTGCTCCTTCATCTTGAGGTCGTAGAGCCGCGCGCGCAGTACCTTCATCGCCGAGTCGCGGTTGCGCCCCTGCGACCGCTCGTTCTGGCAGGTGACGACGATGCCCGTGGGCAGGTGCGTGATCCGGATCGCCGAGTCGGTGACGTTGAGATGCTGGCCCCCGCACCCGCTCGATCGGTAGGTGTCGATCCGGAGGTCTTTCTCGTCGATCTCGACCTCCACGTCGTCCGGCAGTTCGGGCCAGACGTAGACCGACGCGAACGAGGTGTGGCGCCGGGCCGCCTGGTCGAACGGCGAGATCCGGACGAGCCGGTGCACGCCGGCCTCGGCCGACATCAGGCCGAAGGCGTAGTCGCCGCTGAGCGTGAACGTCGCGCTCTTGAGCCCCGCCTCGTCGCCCGGCTGATACTCCATCAGCTCGCGGCGCATCCCGCGGCGTTCGGCCCACCGCAGGTACATGCGCAGCAGCATNNCCAGTCCTGCGACTCGGTGCCGCCCGCGCCGGGATGGATGGTGACGATGGCGTTCTTCTGGTCGTGCTCGCCGCCGAGGATCTTCTTGGTCTCCGCGGCGTCGACGTCGCGGCCGAGCGCGTCCAGCCCCTCGGCGAGCTCGCGCGAGACGTCCTCGCCCGCCGACGCCCACTCGACGAGGACCGAGAGGTCGTCCTCACGCCGCTTCAGGGCGTCGACCATCTCGACCTCCTGATGGAGGCGGCGCCGCCGCTGCAGGATCTTCTGCGCCTCGGCCTGGTCCTTCCAGAAATCGGGGCGCGCGATCTCGGCCTCGAGCCGGCTCAACTCCTCGCGCGGCGCGGAGCGGTCAAAGATAACTCCGCAGATCGGACGACCGCTTCGCCAGGTCCTGGTATCGCCGCACCAATTCATCGAGCACGATCGCCACGCTTCACCTCCGGCTGACTCGGCCTCAACGCGTCCCGCTCATCCGGGCGTGCGCGCGTCCCTTTCAGTATCGCACCTTCGTCCGCCGGGTCGCCAGCAGGGCCGCCAGCGTGAGGAGCGCGCAGGCGTAGACGAAGACGTCGCCCGTCCGCGCGTACACGGTCAGCCCCGTGAGGAAGCGCACGTCGCCGACGAGCACCGCCTCCTCGAACAGCCCGCTGCGCGCGAGCACCCGGCCGTACGGATCGACGATGCCGCTGATGCCCGTGTTGGCGGCGCGCACGAGGTACCGCCCCTCCTCGATCGCCCGGAGCGACGCCATCTCGAAATGCTGCCACGGCGCCGACGACCGCCCGAACCAGGCGTCGTTGGTGATCGTCGTCAGCAACTGGCTGCCGGACCGCACGGCATCGCGCGCGAGGTTCGGATAGACCACCTCGTAGCAGATCGCGGTGCTCGCGACGTGGCCCGCGACGGGGAGCATCACGACCCGGTCCCCTTCCGAGAAGTCTCCCACCGCCTCGACGAGCGGCGCGGCGAAGAAGAGCAGCCGCCTCATCGGGACGTACTCCCCGAACGGCACCAGGTGCACCTTCCGGTAGACCGCCGCGACCGTGCCGTCGGGGTCCATCAGGAACGCCGAGTTGTAGTAGCGGGTCGGCGCGCCGCGCTCGATCTGATCGCTGCCGAACAGGATGAAGGTGCGCGTGTCGAACGCGAGCCGGCGGACGGCGTCCCCCGCCAGCGGATCGTCCTCGAAGACGAACGGCAGCGCCGATTCCGGCCACACGATGAACCGGGCCCCGCGCCCCGCGGCCTGCCGGCTGAGGCCGATGTAGGTCTGCAGGATGCCCGAGGCGCGCGCGCGGTCCCACTTCTCGTCCTGGGCGAAGTTGCCCTGGATGAGGCCGACCCGAATCGGCGTCCCCTCGCGCGTCAGGGCATCTTCCCGCATCCGCGCGCTGCCCCACCCGACCGACGCCACCAGCGCCACGATCGACAGGCCCGCCATCCACCACCGCAAGGTCGTGCGATCGAAGACGAACAGGACCAGCGACGTCCCGACCAGCGCGACGAGCGCCGACAGGCCGTAGACGCCGAGGAGGCTGGCGATCTGCGCGACCGGCAGCACGGTCGCCTGGCTGTAGCCGAGCAGGTCCCACGGGAACCCGGTGAAGAGATAGCTGCGGCCGAGTTCGGTCGTGACCCACACCGCCGGGGCAAGGCACAGGCCCCGGACGCCCAGCCGTGCCACGAGCCGGTCGACGATCACCGCGAAGATCGCGGGGTACAACGCCAGGTAGGCCGCGAGCGCCACCATCAGCAGCGTGGCCACGGCCGTCGGCAGATCGCCGTACTGCCGCATGACCGAGCCGGTCCAGTAGATGGTGCCGACAAAGCCGGTCACGCCGGTCACGAGGCCCATCAGGAACGGGCGGAGAGGGCCCGGGTCGATCGTCGACCGGGACATGCGCCGGGCGAGAAGACCGGCCAGGAGCGGCGAGAGGGCAATCCACGCAACCGCCGGGTGGCCGAAACGGGGAACGCTCAGCGCCAGCAGGACGCCGGATAGCAGGGCTAGCGAGTAATCAATGGCTTGAACTGCTCTTCCTTCTCGAGACGTCGCCCGGCCGCGTCGGCGTCCGCCCGCGTCTTGAACTTCCCGACGCGGACGCTGTAGAGCGGCGCGCCCTTGCCGGTGACCGTCACGACGTAGGCGGCATAGCCCTTCCCGGCCAGTCGCGCGGCCAGGGCTTCCGACTGCGCCTTGTCCCTATATGCCACGATCTTCACCACGTACCCGGGACCGGCCGGGTCGGAACTTCCGGCCGCCTCCGCCACCTTGGCGGCGGGCGCAGCGGCTGGCTTCGGCG
>PMKG01000366.1:0-9921 GCA_003157675.1 Acidobacteriota bacterium | reverse complement strand
CGGCGCGGTCGACGGCGCCGGCGACGACGTCTTCGTCACCGGCTGCAGCGGGACCAGCGGGGCCGTCGGGTCCTCGGCCGCCGCCGTGCCAGACGGCGCGGAGGCCGCCGTCATCCCGGGTTCCTTCTGGGCCCGCACGCCCCGGCCGACCAGCACGCCGCACAGAAACGTGAACACCAGCAGGAGCGCGCTGGTCATGAACAGGGACACCAGGTGCTTGCCCCTCAGCTGTATTTCCCGCAGTCCATCGTCGGCCATGACGCGCTGCTACCTCTGATCCTGCGATCCCGCCTTGCCCCCTCCCCCGCCGGACCAGCGGCCCAGCAGGTTCAGCATCTCGACAGGCAGCGGGAAGACGATGGTCGAGTTCTTCTCCGACGCGATCTCGGTGAGCGTCTGGAGGTATCGAAGAGTAATCGTGACGGGTTCGACGGCGATGACCTTGGCGGCCTGCGCGAGCTTCTCGGAGGCCTCCAGCTCGCCGGCGGCGTGGATGATCTTAGCACGTTTCTCGCGCTCGGCTTCGGCCTGGCGAGCCATCGCCCGCTGCATGTTATCGGGCAGATCCACGTGCTTCACCTCGACGGCCGACACCTTGATCCCCCACGACCCGGTGTGCTCGTCGAGGATCTGCTGGAGCTGCTGGTTGAGCCGGTCGCGCTGCGACAGCAGGTCGTCGAGCTCGCACTGGCCGAGCACGCTCCGAAGCGTCGTCTGCGCGAGCTGCGAGGTGGCGTAGTGGTAGTTCTCCACCTCGACGATCG
This sequence comes from Acidobacteriota bacterium, assembly GCA_003157675.1. GTDB lineage: Bacteria > Acidobacteriota > Vicinamibacteria > Vicinamibacterales > Fen-181 > FEN-299. Next base: position 9,157 of record PMKG01000366.1, on the reverse strand, counting down.
CGCGCCGCGGCTCCATCACGCGGAAGTAGACCACCGCGTTCACCTTGACCGACACGTTGTCGCGCGTGATGACGTCCTGCGGCGGCACGTCCATGACGATCGTCCGGAGGCTCACGCGGACGATGCGGTCGATCGGCGCGAAGACGAAGATGACGCCGGGACCCTTCGGCGCCGGCAGCAGCTTGCCGAGCCGGAAGATCACGCCACGCTCGTACTCGGCCAGGATCTTGATCGAGGCGAGCAGGTACAGCACGACGATGATGACGAACAACAGGGGCGCGGTAAAGTCCACCATGTACACCACCTCTTCGTGAGCGTTGTCGGGCCGGCTGCCGGACGCGAGCGCGCCGGCTTCAGGCCCCGGGTGACTTGCGGCTCACGCGCAGCGTCAGCCCCTCGACGGCCACGACCATCACCTCTTCGCCCTCGGCCACGGCGTCGGCGGCGCTCGCCGTCCAGATCTCGCCGTGCGCGGCCACACGCCCCGGCGCGCCCGGGCCGATCGGGCTCATGACCCTCGCGATTTCGCCGATCATGCCCGCCTCCCCGGTCGTAGGCCTTCGACGCTGCGCGGCGATGCCCAGGCGCACCAGCAGGACGAGGATCGCCGAGAGTCCGAAGACGACCGGCAGGATCACGGTGAAGCTCACCCGCATCTCCGGCGCCGTCGTGTCCATCAGCATCATCGAGCCGAACAGGAGGCTGAGGATCCCGCCGACGCTCAGGACGCCATGGCTGGCGACCTTCACTTCCAGGACGAAGAGCCCGACGCCGAACAGAATCAGCGCGACGCCCGCGTAGTTGACCGGCAGCACCTGGAAGGTGAAGAACGCGAGCAGCAGGCACAATCCCCCGGCCACGCCGGGCAGCACGGCGCCGGGGTTCCACAACTCGACCGTCAGGCCGAGCATGCCGAGGGTGAGCAGCATGTACGCGATGTTCGGGTGCGCCAGGGCGCTCAGCAGGTTCTGTCGCCAGTTCATCTCGAGCGTGACGACGCGCGCCCCGGCCGTGTGCAGGACGACGGTGCGTCCGTCGAAGCGCCTGACGGTGCGCCCATCGAGCTTGGCGAGCAGGTCCGGAACGTCGGCGGCCACGACGTCGATGAGCGGCGGGTTCGCGCCGATGGCTTCGGTCTCGGTGAACGAGCGGCTCTCGCGGACCGCTTCGTCGGCCAGCTGCGCGTTGCGCCCGCGCCCGGTCGCCCAGGTCCTCGCGGCCGCGGCCACGTCCGACTCGAGCTTCTTCACCATGATGGGGTCGAGCGGTTGGCCGCTCCCCTCGACCGGGTGCGCCGCGCCGATGTGCGTGCCCGGGGCCATCGCGGCGACGTCGGCGGCGATCGTGATGAGGAACCCGGCCGACGCGGCCCGGCCGCCGGACGGCCCTACGAACACGGCCACCGGCGTCCTGGCGGCCAGCATGCGGGAGACGATGGCGTGCGTCGAATCGAGCAGGCCCCCCGGCGTGCGGAGCGTGAAGACGAGGAGACCTGCGCCGTCGCGATCGGCCCGATTCATCGCCTCCACCATGAAGTCGGCCGAGACGGGCTGGATCAGCGCGTCGACGACGGCGGAGTAGACGAGCGGCTTCGACGGGCGTGGCCACGCCAGGCCCGACGCCAGCGCCACGAGCAGCGCCGCGAAGCCGACGAGAAAGGGGCCCGGTATCAGGTGATGCCGGGCGAAGCCCGCGCGCGCCGCGTGTAGCATGGTCACCTACCCGGGCGGATTATAGCTCACGGTGACGGTCTTCCTGCTTTCGCGCCGCCAGCGCGGAGGCGAGTCGCCTGGCGTCGGCGTCGGTCGGGTCGCGCTGCTGCGCGTGCTGCAGCTCCGCGCGCGCCCGTGCGAGGTCTCCCGCCGCGAGGTACGCCTCGCCGAGCACGGCGTGCGCCGCGGCGGATTCTGCACTCCACAGCGAGATCTTGAGGGCCTCGGTCGCCTCGGTTCGACGGCCGGTCCGCAGGTAGATGCGGCCGAGCAGCAAGTGGACGTCGGCCTGATAGGGCGCCAGATACAACGAACGCTTCAGCTCGTCGATCGCCTCGGCGTCCTGCCGCTGCTCGAACAGGCGCCGGCCGCGGTCGGCGTGGAACGCGGCCAGCTCCTTCTGATCCTTCTGCTCGGTCGGCGCGAGCGTCGTGTCCACCAGGCCGAGCCGGGGGGCGTCGAACTCCTCGCGCACCCGCTCGAGACCGCGGGGGACCGGCTCGGATGCGGCGCCGGCGCGCCGCTCCCAATCGGCGAACACGGACGAGAGCTGCCGGGCGAGGTCCCGCTCGCGTTCCGCCTCCACGTCGGCCCCCTTGGCGTGCAGCGCGGCCGCGAGGACGAAGTGCGCCTCGCCGTCCGCCGGGTTCCGCCGGACGGCCTCCCCCAACCAGAAGGTCGCCGCCGCCAGGTCCCGTTCGAACCAGTAGGCGTACCCGAGGTTGAAGGCGTAATCGGGATCCTGCGGGTCACCCTCGGCCGCCTTCGTGAAGAAGTAGGTGGCCCGCCCGGTCTGCGGTGTCGCGCCGCGCCGGGCCTGGATGACGCCGAGGTTGTTGTAGAGCGCGGGTGTCGGCTCGACGTCGAGCATGGCCTTCACGATCTGGTAGGCCTCGTCGTACTGCTTCGAATGGATCCGGGAGAGCGCGGCGAGGAACTGCGCCCGTCGGTAGACGCGCGACGAGGACGGCACCGAGAGCGCCGCCGCGGCCGCGCGCGCGTGGTTTCCTTGCGCCGTGTAAACCTGCCAGAGCGCGATCCGGGCCGGTGCGAAGTCGGGCGCGAGCTTGACGGCGCTGTCGAGCAGCCGGATCTGGGCGGCCGGGGTCACCGCCATCAGGCCTTTGACGTAGGTTTCGAAGACCGGCAGGCTGCCGTGCTCGACATCGAGACGGCCCACATCGGGGAGACCCGGCGGCAGGAGTTGACGCGCCAGGCGCTCGGCCACGCCGAAGAGGTCGGACAACCGACCGGTCTCGACGGCCGGCGCGCGCATCCGCCCACTGTCGAGCCGGAGGGCACGCGCCCGGACCGTGATCTGCCCCTCCTGGGTCTCGAAACTGCCGATGACCACCTGCGCGGCGCCCATGACCTGCCCGAGCCGGATGAGCGTGGCCTCGCTCAGGACGGCGAACGGCGGGAGTTGCAGCCGCTCGCAGGCCTTCAGCCGCTCCTCCCGCGAAATGGTCCTGACGCCGAGCGCGTCCAGGTCGTTCGCCAGCAGGATGGCCACGGCCTCGGACATCCACGAGAAGTGCCCGTCGCGCTGAATGTTCTCGAACGGCGCCACGAGCAGGCGCTCGGCGGGCGGCGGCGCGGCGCGGGCAGGCCCGGGCCCCATCGCCAGGGAGGCCAGCGCCAGGACCATGGAGATCGAGCCTGGCCTCATTCGGGCGACGTCACGCTGACGACGCGCGACGGGCGGCCGGTGTGGAGTATGACCGTGATCAGGCACGACGGGTCTCCCACGGCGCGGCACCGATCCAGCCGGACCTCGCCGGGCACCGCGTACAGCTCGAGGAGCCGCTCGACGGCGGCCGCGTGGAACTCGCAGAGCGGCTCGCGCGCCAGGTCGCGCACGCCGCAGAAGATCGAATCCTGGACGTCGAGCGTCCCTTGCCCGCCGCCGACCCGCAGTCGGACCCGCTGGCCGGCGTGCATCTCGGAGATCGCGCGCTTGGCCAGGCGCAGGACGGCCCGCGAGCGGAGCCAGAGCGGCAGCGACTGGACCAGGGCGCGCCGGGCCGAGGACTGCGAGGCCACCGTCCACTCGGCCGCATATTCGCCGGCGCGCCGCGTCACCTGCTGGTACGGCACGCCCTCCTGCCGAAGGAAACTCAGCACCGCCAGGACCGGCGCCAGGCCGATCGTTCCGTGCCGGAGGCCGTCCGGGTTCAACCAGTTCTCATAGAAATCCAGCCGCGCGGGCAGCAGGTCGCTGATGCCCTGGTGCAGGCTGGCGACGAGGATTCGGGCAATTCCCGGTTCGGTCATTTTCTGTTAAGGTAGAAACGCCAGTGGACGTCGCCATTCTCGCAGGTGGACGGGCGCGCCGGTTGGGCGGCGTCGACAAGAGCGCGCTCAGGATCGGCTCGGTGTCCATCTTCGAGCGACAGCTGGCGGCGCTCGAGGGTCTGGCGGACCGGATCGTCGTGATCGGCGGCGGGCCGGACCGTTCCGCCTCCGGCCGCGTGCGCGTCGTGCCGGACCGGGTGCCCCGTGCCGGGGCGCTCGGCGGCCTGTACACGGCGCTGTGCGAGACCGCGACGCCCTACGTGCTCGTCATCGCGTGCGATCTCCCGTTCGTGAGCGCGCGCGTGCTGGGGCGGATGGCGGCGCTGGCTGACGGGACCGCCGACGCCGTGGTGCCGCGAACCGCCGACGGCGTGCAGCCGTTGTGCGCGGTCTACGCGCGGCGTCTGAGGAACCGGGTCCGCCGACACATCGAATCGGGTCACTTGAAGGTCCAGGATCTGCTCGCGGGTGTCCGCGTCCGGGAACTGGGCCCGGACGATCTCGCGTCGCTCGATCCGACCGGGCACTCGTTCTTCAACGTCAACACGCCGGGCGATTTGGGCCGGGCCGTCCGATTTGCCGCACGCGCGAACAGGCACGGCCGCCGCTGACAGCCACGATTATGTCACGCGCGCGCGGCGGCAAACCAGCCAGGATGCCTTGAGAGGCCGGCATGCGCAGGAATTGAGCGAAGTTCTCGGAAGGACGCGTTGGCCTCTCAAGGCATCCACAGCCCCGCGCTCGCGCGGGGCCAGCCAACAGCGTTTGGTCTAGCGAGGCGCGCCCTGAAGTTCCAAGGGCACGCTCGCTGGTCTGACGCGCGCCTCGCTAGACAATCGAGCGATGATACTCCCAGTCCACGACCTCGTTCGCGAACGGATCACGGCCACGCTGGTCCGCCAGTACGGCCTCGCCGCCGACGCGCTGCCCGCCATCGTGATCGACTACCCGCCGACGCGCGCGCTCGGCGACCTCGCGCTGCCGGTCGCTTTCGAACTCGCCCGGCGGCTGCGCAAGGCGCCGCGGCTCATCGCCGAGGAGATCGCCGGCGCGCTCGGCGAGATCCCGGGCGTCTCGCGCGTCCAGGCCACGGGCGGCTATCTCAACCTGTTCCTCGACCGGAAGGCCTTCCTCACCGGCCGCCTCGCCGCCGGAACGGTCGGCGTGGCGCCGAGGCCTCGGTCGCAGGTGGTCAAGACGATCGTCGAGCACACGGCGATCAACCCGAACAAGGCGGCCCACATCGGGCACCTGCGGAACTCGGCGCTCGGCGACACGCTCGTGCGCACCCTGCGCTTCCGCGGCGTCCCGGTCGAGGTGCAGAACTATATCGACGACACCGGCGTCCAGGTGGCCGACGTGGTGGTCGGGTTCCGGGAGCTCGAGCGCCAGGACCTCGCCGGCATCCGCGCCATCGCCGGCAGCACGCGGTTCGATTTCTACTGCTGGGACCTCTACGCCCGCGTCGCGGACTGGTACGAGGAGGACAAGGCCCGGCTCACGACGCGGCTCGAGACGCTGCACGCCATCGAGCGAGGCGGCAACGAGACGGCGGAGATCGCCGCCTTCATCGCCGACCGCATCGTCCGCTGTCACTTGAAGACGATGGCGCGGATGAACGTCGACTACGACCTGCTGTCGTGGGAAGGCGACATCCTGCACCTGCACTTCTGGGCGCGGACCTTCGAGATCCTCAAGGAGAAGGGGGCCGTCTTCCTGCAGTCCGAGGGGCGGCTCGCCGGCTGCTGGGTGATGCGGATCGACGAGGAGGGCGGGACGGCCGACGCCGCGGAGGAGGCCGGTGAGGACGAGGACCGCGAGAAGGTCATCGTCCGCTCCAACGGGACGGTCACCTACGTCGGCAAGGACATGGCGAACCAGTTCTGGAAGTTCGGCGTGCTCGGGCGAGACTTTCACTACCGGGTCTTCGACCGGCGAGAGGACGGCACACCGATCTGGGCGACCTGCCGCGAGGAAGTCCCCGGAACGCCGGCGCACCCGCCGTTCGGCGGCGCCGGCGCCGTGTTCAACGTCATCGACGTTCGGCAGTCTTACCTGCAGAAGCTGCTGAAGCAGGCGCTGGTCGCCATCGGCCATCCCCTCGAGGCGGAACGGTCGGTCCATTTCTCCTACGAGATGGTGGCGCTGACCCACAACACGGCGCGGCAGCTCGGCTACACGCTCTCGGACGAGGACGCGGCCCGCCCGTTCGTCGAGGTGTCCGGGCGCAAGGGCCTCGGCGTGAAGGCCGACGACCTGCTCGACGTCCTGACGAAGAAGGCGGGCGAAGAAGTGGCGAAGCGCAATCCCGACCTGCCGCCGGACGAGGCCCGGCGCATCGCAGAGGGGATCGCGGTGGCGGCGGTCCGCTATTTCATGATCCGGTTCTCGCGCGGCAAGCTCATCGCGTTCGACATCGACGAGGCGCTCAATTTCGAGGGTGAAAGCGGCCCGTATATACAGTATGCTGTCGTTCGCGCGAACAACATCTTCCAGAAGCTTCGCGACCGGGAAGAGGTTGGCGAAGCGGAATTCCTGAGCCCTCTCGGCAGCACGCCCACGGAGGAGCTGGACGGCGGATTTGAAGGTCACGACCTCTGGGCCCTCGTGCTGGAGGCCGCGCGGCTCGACGAAGTGGCGGAGCAGGCGGTTCGAACCCTGGAGTTCTCGGTCCTCGCGAAGTACGCGTTCGGCCTGGCACAGACGTTCAACGCGTTCTATCACCGGTTCCCGATCCTGAACGAGCCGCGCGATGATGCGCGCCGGTGGCGCGCCGCGGCCGTCAGCTACTTCCGGCACCAGTTGACCGGAGCCCTCAGCCTGATGGGCATCCCGGTCCCACCCCGCATGTAGCGGGGTGGATTGCCCACCCCGCCCGGGTTCCGCCCTTCCGGCCCCAGCCGCGCGGCCGGGCGGCGATCCGTGCGGACCGGCCGGTTCGAAGCTCGAGGGTTCATATGTCTCCGATCATCGCCGTCGCGCCGTGCCGCAGTCTTCCCGATTACGTGGAATCGATCCGCCGCGCGGGCGGTGAACCCCGCGTGCTCGACCCCGCACAGGACCAGCCGGCCTCGGTCGTCGGGGAGATTCAGGGGCTGCTGCTGACCGGGGGCGTCGACATCGACCCGACGCTGTACGGGGAGGAGCGGCACGCGACGGTCACCGCGATCGAGCCGGAGCGCGACGTCTTCGAGTTCGCCCTCCTGCGCGCGGCGCGGGAGGCACGGCTGCCGATCTTCGGGATCTGCCGTGGTCTCCAGGTCATGAACGTCGCCTTCGGCGGCACGCTCGTGCAGGACATCGAGTCCCAGGCGGCCGGCATCCTGCCGCACACCGTCGCGGCCCCGCCCTGCGCCATTGCGCATGAGGTCTGGATCAGCAAGGGCAGCCGGCTTTGGACGCTGATGCAGGAGCAGATGGTGGACGCCGACACCTGCTCGGTGAACAGCCGGCATCACCAGGCGATCAAGAACCTCGCCTCGGGGTTCGAGGTGACGGCGACGGCGCCCGACGGCGTCATCGAGGCCATCGAGTGTCCGAACTCCGCCTTCTGCCTCGGCGTGCAGTGGCACCCGGAGAACTTCTGGCGGACCGGCGAGTTCCGGCCGCTGTTCGAGGGGTTCATCGAGGCGTGCCGGCAGTAGGTCGATCGAACACCCCCACCGCCTCCACGTGGGCCGTGTTCGGGAACAGGTCGAACGCCTCGAGGTGCGCCAGGCGGTAGCCCGCATCGACGAGCCTTCGCGCGTCCCTCGCGAACGTCGCCACATCACACGACACATACACCAGCCGGCCGGCCGGCTGCGCGGCCACCGCTGACGACGCCTCCTTCGACAGGCCGGTGCGCGGAGGATCGATGACGATGGTGGCGTCGGAGCGAACCGGGTGGGCGGCCAGGTAGGTCTCGACCGCCATCTCCACCGGCTCGAGCGCGGACCCGAACGGCGCCGCATTGGTCCTCAGGTCGACGGCGCCGGTCGGGTCGCCCTCCACGGCGACCACCGACCTCCACCCCGACGCGGCGAGCGAAGCCGAGAAGAGTCCCACGCCCGCGTAGAGATCGACCACCGGCCCGTCGGGCACGAGCGACACGACGCGCGAGGCCAGGCGCGAGAGCAGGTAGCGGTTCGCCTGGAAGAAGGCCTGAACGTGGTGCTGCAGCCGGACGCGCACGGCCCGCGGGGCGGGAGGCTCGAGTTCCAACGCATCGACGACGCAGGGCGTCCCCCCGGCGGTCAGCGTTCGCCGAACCGGCCCCCGTCCGTCGGGTCCCTCGCCGGTAAACGACACGCTGACGCCGGCGACCGACGGCAGCGCCGCGAGCGCCGCCAGNNCGGCGGCCGGCACGTTCTCGGCGAGCTCGATCTCGGTGACGCCCTCGAATGCGCCGTCGCGCAACTGGTCGGCCAGTGTCCCGATCAGCTCGCACGTTCCCGGCAGCAGTTGCCGCGTCGTGCTTGCGTCGCACAGGCCGTGGGTGCCCTCCCTGAAGAAGCCGAGCGTCCGGCCGCGCGCGTGNNCTCCAGCTGGATCTTCCCGATCCGCGCCAGGGCGTCGGCCACGACTTCCGACTTGAGCGAGAGCTGCCTGGCGTAGGCCACGTGGCTGTAAACGTTCCCCCCGCACGCCCAATCGCGCAGGCCCACGCGCCGATCGGCTGAGGCCTCGAGGACGTCGATGGCGGTCGCGTAGACGACGCCCTGGCCGGTCCGCTCCACGACCGCCCGCACGCGTTCGCCGGGGATAGCCGCGTGCACCAAAACGACGCGGCCGTCGTGGCGGGCGATCATGCGCCCGCCCGCGGCCGGTTTCTCGATCGAGAGCTCGACGACCGATCCTGGTGAGAACATATGAGTCAGGGGTTNNACGATGTCGGGCAGCTTGAGCCGGTCCCGCAGCAGCCGCGACGCACCGGCCTCGACCGCCCGCGCGTAGTCGTCGGCGGGCATCCGCGCCCGGAACGCGATCACGTCCTGTTCCGCCTCGCGCCTGAGCGCCTCGCGTGCCTCGGCCGCCGTCGCGGCCCACGCCGCCGTCATCACCTCGCCGTCGATGGCCTGCAGGCGGCCGACGAGCGCCGCGCGCGTCTCGCCCCTCGCGTTTCGGCTCACGGCGCGGACCTCGCCCAGCTCGCCAAGGACGCGCCCGAC
>PMKG01000480.1 GCA_003157675.1 Acidobacteriota bacterium | reverse complement strand
GGGGCGGGCGGGCGCGGCGGCGCACCGGCCGCGCCGGGCGCGGTGACGTCGTTCGTCGCGCTCAACAGCACGTTCAACAGCCTGATCAGCTTGATGCAGGTTGGCCTCGACATGGGGCCGACCCAGGCGCAGATCGACACCTGGGAGAGCGGGTGCAGGTCCTACAACGCGTCGGTTGCGGCGTGGAAGAAGGCGCAGGCGGTGGACCTGGCGGTCTTCAACGCCCTCCTGGCGAAGAACGGTCTGGAGGCGCTGACGGTGGCGCCGACGAAGCTGACCGTCCGGGGCTGCACGCTTGCGCCTCCAGCGCCACCGCCGGCCAAGCGCCCGTGAAGACGACGGCGTGAACCGGCGACGAGCCAGGAGATGGCATCGGATCTGCCGCGCTATTTCTTCTTTACGATCACCTGCGCCGCCACCTTCACGCTGAATGGCGGATAGCAGCGATCGTGGTCGCAGATCTGCGTCAGGATCGAACCTACCAGGTCGATCGCGCCTTCGTGCGCCGTCTTCTCGACGGTGAACGGCACGGAAATCACCGACCCGCTCAAGTACACCGAGAGCGGATCTGGCGCGTACCATTCGCGGACGGTCTGTGGCTCCGGGTATCGCGGACCGCCCCAGACGATGCCGGCGGCCGCCTTGGCGATGAACCTTGTCGGCACCAGGTTCGGGTCGGAAGGGATGTTGGAGTTGGCGTGCCCGCCTTCCAGGATGCTCAACGTGATCTTGAGCGTCGCCTCGCCGCCGGGGGCCACCGAGGCCGGTTCGACGACCGCCGTGGCTTCAACCGGCCGATCCGCATCCAGGGGGGCCTTCGTGCCAGTTTGTGCCTGCGCGGCCGACAGCAGGATAACGGCGACGACGATTTCGCCAATCATTTCGCTGCGTGCTCCAGCACCACCTCAATCTGCAACTCCATGGTGCGCTGCGCATCGGCACCCCGAATGACGCCGGGCCGATACACGATGCGGCCCTGCTGATCGATCAGGTAGTTCGAGGGATAGCCGCGCGCGCCGTATGCCTTGCCGGCCCACTCCTCGGTGCTGTGCATGGGGATGAAGCCGAAGTGCATCCTGGTCATGTACGGCAGAACCAGCGCGTCCTGCGCGGGCATCACGTTCGGCGAGATGATCACGAGACCTCTCGACTGATATTTGGTCAGGATCGACTGCAGGAACGGGAACTCGCCGCGGCACGGTCCGCAGAAGGGATACCAGAAATTCAGCAGCACCACCTTGCCGCGATAGTCCGCGAGCGTGATCTTCTTCTCGTCGCCGAAGCGCGTAGTGTCGAGTTCGGCGGCCGGCTTGGCCTTCGAATCGAGCAGCGACCACAGGTCCTCATTCACCTGCTTTCCGCTCTTTCCCAGCACGGCGCCGGTCTTGACCAGCGCGGCCTTCAGATCGTCTGTCGGCGATTTGCCCATTTGCCCCAGCAGAGTGTCGTAAGCTTTCTTCGCGTCGCCGGATGCCTGCTGCGCCGCCGCCAGTCCCAGGTAGTACGGCGTCGGATTCTGCTGGCGCGGCAGTTTCAGCCCTTCGAGCAGCGTCGCGGCTTCGGACGCTTTTCCGTCAGCGAGCAGCTTCTTCGCCTGAACCACAGCGCCCGCGTATTCCAGCAGCGGCGTCCAGGTCTTGTCATCAGGTGTGGCCGCCGACATCTCCTTCGCCAGGGCCAACGCCTGTTCCGGATCCGTCCGCATGCGGAGCTCGAAGAACTCGGTCATCCGGTCCATGGACCAACCGAACTTCTCCGGAGGAAAGTCGTGCTTGAGCGTCAACGAAAGGCGGCTCGCCTCCTCCGTGGTCGGCGCGTTGAACGCGAGCCAGTAGAGCGCTTGCGCGCCGCGCTCCGTGTTCGGAAAGCGCCTCGACACATCCAGCATGAGCGTGCGGTACCGATCCGGATCCGAGGATTCGTGGGCACTGGCGTAGTAGAAAGCCCACGAGGGGTCAAGCGGCTGCACGTCGGTCGCCTTCTTCAGATACTCGAAGCGCGCCTTCTCGTCACCTGAGGCCTCGGCGATCAGCGAGAGCGTCATGTAGGCCTTCGCGTACTTCAGGTCGATCGCGATGGCCTTCTTCGCGTAGGCTTCGGACTTCTTGTAGTCGTCGTACTCCCACGCGTCGGCCAGCGTCGAAGGGAAGACCGGCTTGTCGGGAAACTTCTCGGCCCACGCTTCATAGGCCTTGAGCCGTTCGTCGCGGGTGGCGACCCGGGCGAACTGGTCGAGCGCCTCCGGCAGGTCGGGGTCGAGGTCGACGGCTTCCTTCAACAGCGCGACGGCCTTCGCGGTGTCCGAGGCTGCGACCGCGTTCTTCGCTTCGGCGATCTTGGCCCTGGCTGCGGTGGTGGCTTCGCGCTCCTGCGCGGGTGGAAGCTGCAGCAGCGCCGCAGCCGCGATCAGTACGAATAGAATCCGATTCATGACACCGCGCACGATATCACTCAGTCTGCACGACTGCCAAAGGCGGTCATGCAGACTCGGCTGGCCGGTCTGCCATGCGGCGCGCCCCGTGCGAGGAGGGGGACCGTCGATTGACAACGCTGCGCCGGTCGAATAGCGTCACCGCGGCGGAACCGGCTGAGGTGGGCCGGTGTGACCCGTGCGCTCCGCGCTCGGCTCGAGGCCGGACAGGACGCAGCCCGCAACAGGTTGTCTGGAGCCCCTCAGGAGGATCGGATGAAGAAGGCCTGGCGTTTCGTGCCGGTCTGGATGGTGGTGTTCGTGCTCGCCGGTTCGCTGGCGTTGCTCGCGCAGCGAGGAGGAGGCAGTGGCGGTGGGCAGGGAGGATTTGGCGGCCGCGGCGGCGCGCCGGCGGTGCCCAACACGGCGATGTACCGCGTGGCCGGCGTCCGCGACGGCGCGTCGATCTTCCCCAAGACCAACTATGTGCAGACGCGGCCGCTGAAGGCGGGCGAGTTCGACATCAAGCACTACCACACGCCGGAGGAAGCGCTGGCGCTGCTTCGGATGTGGGCGCAGAAGTACCCCGACCTCGTCGACCTGTACTCGGTGGGCAAGTCGTTCGAGGGTCGCGATATCTGGCAGATCACGATCGCGAACAAGAAGACCGGGAAGGACACCGACAAGCCCGCGTTCTTCATCGAAGGCGGACGCCACTCGGGTGAAGTGACGGGCACCGAGACCGTCCTCTACTTCATCAACCACGTCCTCACGAGCTACGGCACCGATCCCGCGATCACGAGGCTGGTCGACACGAAGGCGCTCTACTGCAAACCGAACAACAATCCCGACGGCAACAGCCTGTACCTGCTGACGGCGCAGAGCAACCGCAGCACCGTGCGTCCCTACGACGACGACGGCGACGGGCTGCTCGACGAAGATCCGCCGGAGGACCTGAACGGCGACGGGTTCATCACGCAGATGCGCCAGTTTGTAGGCCCAGGCAAGGGCAACGCGAAGAAGGACCCGCGCGACCCGAAGGGCCGGCTGATGATGCGGGTGGCGCAGGGCGAAGGCGACTACGTGTTGTTCTCCGAGGGGATCGACAACGACAACGACGGCCGCATCAACGAGGACGGCATCGGCGGCCTGGACCTTCACCGCAACTACCCGGAGAACTGGCGCCCGATGCGCGAAGCGACGGACCGAGGCTACACCGAGAACGGCTCCGGCGAGTATCCCCTCTCCGAGACGGAAACGCGCGCCGTCTTCCTGTTCCTGATGGCGCACCCGAACGTCGCGGCCGCGCAGACGCTCGACACGTCGGTCCCGATGATCCTGCGCGGGCCGTCGACCGAGCGCGACGACGTGGCGATGACGCCTGACGATCTGGCCCTGCACAAGGCGTGGGACAAGAAGGGGCTCGAGATCACCGGGTACCCGTGGGCCGGCGACACCTACTACGTCTACGCGAACCGGTCCCGCGGTGGCGGCGGGCGAGGCGGTGCAGCACTCGCCGCGGCAGGGCGTCGTGGCCGAGGCGGTCAGGCGGCGCCCGCCGAGGACCGCGGCGGAAGCCCGATCTTCGGGCACAGCCCCGACTTCGGATACTCGTACTTCGGCGTACCCTGGTACGGCGACGAAATCTGGAACGGCGGCAACGTCGGCGACTACGACAAGGACGGAACCACCGACGAGTGGGACCGCCTGAAGTACTGCGACGACAACCGGGCCGGCAAGGGCGACTTCATCGACTGGAAGCCGTTCAGGCACCCGACGCTCGGCGAGGTGGAAATCGGCGGCTGGAACCCGAAGTTCTGGTCGCAGAATCCGCCGCCCGACCTGCTCGAGACGTGGGCCAGGAACGAGGCGATGTGGAACCTCTGGATCGCGCAGCAACTGCCGCAGGTGAAGATCGTTTCCGCCGTTGCAACGCCCGCCAAGGCTGCGCCGGTGAAAGGCCAGAAGGTGGCGCCGGTCATCGAAGGCGAGTACGACCTGACGGTCACCGTGGCCAACGAAGGGCTGATGCCGACGGCGCTCGACATCGCCAAGCGCGTGAAGATCGTCCGACCCGACAACTGCGGCATCGTGCTGTCCGGGGCGACGCTCGCGCCGGCGGCCGAAGGCCAGGCGCCGCAGCGTCCGACGCAGGAAATCGGGTGGCTGAAGGCTGGTGAGAAGAAGACCGTCACCTGGCGCGTGAAGGGCACGGGCAAGGCGACCATCAACTTGTCGTCCACCCGCGGCGGCATCGACAAGAAGGAAGTCGCGATCGCCCCGGCCGGCTGAGCCGTCAGCACCCGTGCTTCGAGAGACGGGTGCCACAGCAGGAAGGGTAATGGCGATCCTCGGCCGGCAAGCCGAGCCTCACCGTTGACGACCTTCAGCGGAGCATCCGTTTCTACGAGGGGCTGGGTTTCGAAATCGAAGACAGGTGGGAGGACAACGGCGTCCTCCTCGGCGTGATGTTGAAGGCCGGCGAGGCCCGGATCGGGATTACCCAGGACGACTGTGAAGAAAGGCCACGATCGGCGCAAGGGTGTGGGCATGCGCGTCTATCTCACGACGGCGCAGGACCTCGAGCGTCTTGCGGGCAACGCGAAATCGGCCGGCATCACGCTGGACACGGAGCCGCACGACACGCCCTGGGGCAGTCGCGCCTTCGACGTGACCGACCCGAGCGGGTTCAAATTGACGATCTCGTCCCGCGCCTGACGGCGGGACCGGCGCGGGAACCGCGCGGGCGGTTCACCGGGATCGGCGTCTTCTGGTGGCGGGCGGCCGCCCAGGCCTTCCTGCGGGCCGCCCGCGAAGTCCGACAATCTGATCCAGCACGTTCAGCTCGTCGAACTGCATTGGTGAAGGGCACTCACATCCCCATGGGCATCTCACGGACTACCTACGTCCGGCGTCCCGGGTTACGCTGATCTTGGGAGGCAGAAGGCAATGCAGAAGCGCACATTAGGCAAGAGCGGGTTGGAAGTCTCGGCCCTGGGCTTCGGCTGCATGGGCATCAGCTTCGGCTACGGGCCGGCTGCCAGCCGGGAAGAAGGCATCGCCATCATTCGGGCGGCCGTTGAGGGCGGCGTCACGTTCTTCGACACGGCCGAAGCGTACGGGCCCTTCGCGAACGAGGATCTCGTCGGCGAGGCCCTCGGCCCGGTCCGCGATCAAGTGGTCATCGCCACGAAGTTCGGCTTCAAGTTCGAGGGCGGCAAACAGACGGGCCTCGACAGCCGGCCGGCGCATATCCGCGAGGTGGCGGAGGCGTCACTCAAACGGCTCAAGACCGACCGAATCGATCTCCTGTATCAACATCGCGTCGATCCAAACGTCCCGATCGAGGACGTCGCCGGCACGGTCAAGGATCTGATTCGCGAAGGCAAGGTCAGGCATTTCGGCCTCTCCGAAGCGGGCGTTCAGACGATTCGCCGCGCGCATACCGTCCAGCCGGTGGCGGCGCTGCAGAGCGAATACTCGCTGTGGTGGCGGGAGCCCGAGAGGGAGGTCATCCCGGCGCTGGAGGAACTCGGCGTCGGATTCGTGCCTTTCAGCCCGCTCGGCAGGGGGTTCCTCACGGGCAAGATCGACGACAAGACGACGTTTGACAGCACAGACTTCCGCAACGTGGTCCCCCGCTTCAGCGCGGAAAACCGCAAGGCGAATCTGGCCTTCGTCGACTGGCTGAAGAACTTCGCCGAGCGGAAGCAGGCCACGCCGGCGCAGATCGCGCTCGCATGGCTGCTGGCGCAGAAGCCCTGGATCGTGCCGATTCCTGGAACCACGAAGCGTCACCGCTTGGACGAGAACCTCGGCGCGGCGTCGATTCGACTGAGTGCTGACGAGCTGCGAGAGATCGATCGGGCAGGGTCGCAGCTGGAGGTCCACGGGGCGCGGTACCCCGAGCACTTGCAGAAGATGGTTGGGCGCTGAGAGGAAGAACGTGCCGATCCTTGGTGCGACCGGGTCCCCCACACGCCACGCGTTGTCCTCTCAACAGCCGAGCGGAACGAGTCGGCGCAACGGCTCTTCGAGCATATGGGCTTCCGAAGAACGATGGTCGAGATGACACGTGAGTGGGACGGCGCCGACGATGGGCCAGCCGCTCGAAGGTCCCATCCGCGCCTGAACGAAACGTGAAAGTCTGCGCACGAGATCACCCTCAGACAGCGGCCTTCGCCGGAGGGGGATCAGCGGCACGCCTGGCGTGTTGACCCGTGGTTGCGGCGGCAGGTCATGCGGCGCAGGTCATTGACCCGGATGGCGGGCCGGGCCGAGAATGAGCGCCACAGCCCACAGGGAGGTGCCTCATGCTGCATCGTCTAATTGTCGGATTGATGATTCTGTCCGTCGCGTTCGCCGTCTCTGCGTGCGGCAGATCTACACCGGCCCCCGCCGAGCAGACCGCCGCGGCCACTCAGGCCCGGCCGTCGGCGGACACCGCCGCTCGCATGGCCGGTCACTTCGACAAGGTCCGTGAGCTCGAGGAGGCTATCATTTGCGGCGACCTCGAGTCCGCGAAGGCGGCCGCTCAGTGGATTGCCGACCACCAGGAGACCGCGGGCCTTCTGGCCGGCACGGAGAGCTACGTGACGGCGACCAGGAACGCGGCCAGGGCGGTGGCCGCCTCAGCGTCGCTGGGCAACGCCGGCGTGGCCGCGGCGTTCGCCGTCGTCGCGTGTGGCGAGTGCCACGCTGCCGCCAAGGTCACGCCCAAGATGCCCGAGGTGCAGGCGCCGCCGACGCCCCCGGGCACCGCAGCGCAGATGCTCGCGCATCAGTACGCGGTGGACCTCATGTACCGCGGGATGGTCGGACCGTCCGATACCCTCTGGAAGCAGGGCGCCGAGGCGTTGAAGGGCTCCCCGCTCAGCGACAGGGACCGGGCGAAGGCCTCGAAGGAGATCGTCGCGTTCGAAGCGCGCGTCCACGAGCTCGCCGGGCGCGCTGGTCAGGCGGCGGACGCCGGGTCGAGGATTGCGATCTACGGGGAGCTGATCGGCGGCTGCGCCAGTTGCCATGCGATGCACGGCAGGGTGTTGGGACCCGGGCTGCCGAAGTCCAACTGATCTGTTCAGAACCGGCGGTGGTCTGCCAAAGGTCTTGAGACCTCACATCGTCCGCACACTCGGGGGCGGGGGCCGGCGCCTGATCGGGCCGCCATCACCGGCCAATGAACACGGCGTTGAATAACTCCAGATTTGGATTTATTCTAACTTCATGCCCACCGACCCGGCCGACCTCCTTCGTCAGCGCGGCATTCAGGTCACGGCGCAGCGATTGGCGGTCCTGCGGGCGGTCGCCGGTCGGCCCCATATCACCGCCGACGGCGCGGCCGACATCGTCAGGGCCGAGATCGGCGCCATCTCGCTCCAGTCGGTGTACGACGCCCTCGGCGTGCTCGTGGCCGAAGGCCTGATACGGCGCATCCAGCCCGCGGGATCACCGGCCCGCTTCGAGGCCCGCGTCGGCGACAACCACCACCATGTGATCTGCCGCGTCTGCGGCCGCACGACCGACGTCGACTGTGCCGTCGGCCTCGCACCCTGCCTCACCGCGGCGGACGACAAGGGCTACGAGATCGACGAGGCCGAGGTCATCTACTGGGGTCGCTGCCCGGCGTGCGTGTCCCGGACCAGAAAAGGGAAGGCGAAACGGTCAACCACTGCAAAGGTATCGAAGCCGGCGGAGAACCGCACGTCGCGAGGTCCCGTTCCTCGCCGTGCCTGCCAATCGCGCAGCAATCGAAGGAGGGAACAACATGGATGACGAGAGCAAGTGCCCGTACTCGGGCGGAGCCGGCAAGGGCGCGTCGAACCGGGACTGGTGGCCGAACGAGTTGAACCTGAGGATTCTCCACCAGTCAACCCCCGCGGCCGGACCCATGGGCGAGGCGTTCGACTACGCCGAGGCCTTCGAGACGCTCGACCTCGACGCCCTGAAGAAGGACATCGAGGCCGTGATGACGATGTCCGAGGACTGGTGGCCGGCCGACTACGG
>PMKG01000083.1 GCA_003157675.1 Acidobacteriota bacterium | reverse complement strand
TCACGTTGTCCACGGCTCCGGCCTGACCGAACAGGGCCCGCAAATCCTCGTCCGTGGTCTTATACGGAAGATTGCCGACGTACAGTCTCCGCCCCATGCTTCGACTCTCTCCTGCGAAATGTCGCGCGACTTTTGCTCCGAGAGGGCCCGCGCGCTCGGGACACACGCTCGAGAAAGCACCCTCACTGCCCGACCGTACGAGGCGCAGGCATACGAGCGGCTTCCACTATGGCAGCGGCAATATAGCAGAGTTGGGGCTGTCAACGGAAGAAGGCTCAGGACTCAAGACTCAAGCCTCAGGCCTTTCGGCCTCCGGACGAGTTACCATGTGCCGTGCGCCGAACCCAACTCCTCCTCATCCCGCTCCTGATGTCTATTGCCGCCTGCACCCGGCAGCCGGCCGCGCGGCAGTACACCCTGGTCGGACAGATCCTCGAGGTCAGGTCCGGCGGCGCCGAACTCGTGATTCGCCACGACGACATTCCGGGATTCATGCCCGGAATGACGATGCCGTTCCGGGTGAAGGACCCGTCGCTGGCCAAGGGGCGAATCGCGGGGGACCTCGTGCGCGCCACGCTGATGGTGACCGACGACGAGGCGTGGCTCGGGACGGTCGAGAAGACAGGGTGGGCGCCGCTGCCCGTACGGAAGGAGCCGCTGCGGCCCGCGGTCAGCCTGGTCGAACCCGGCGAGACGGTTCCCGACCAGGCGCTGGTCGATCAGGATGGGAAGCCGCTGCGCCTCTCGTCGCTTCGCGGGTCGGCGGTCCTGCTGACGTTCGTCTACACCCGCTGCCCGCTGCCCGAGTTCTGCCCGAGGATGGACGCGTTCTTCGAGACGGTTCAGCGCGCCGTCAAGGACGGACGGCTGCGGGGGCCGGTCCGGTTGCTCTCGGTCTCGTTCGACCCCGACTTCGACACCCCCGCCGAACTCCGGGCCCATGCCCTGCGTGTCGGCGCCGACGGGACGGTCTGGACGTTCGCCACCGCGCCACGCGCGGAGGTGGAGGCGTGGGGCGCGCGGCTCGGCCTCAGCCTCATTCGCGACGAGAAGAACCCGGCCGACATCACGCACAACCTCCGGACGGTGGTCATCGACCGGCAGGGGCGGCTCGTCAAGATCCTCGACGGCAACCAGTGGGCCCCGGCCGAGGCGATCGCGGCGCTTGCTTCCGTACCCGCCGACTCGAAATAATGGCTGTTTGCGGCATCGGTGCGCCCCCCGGCCCCGGCTTCATTCCTGTCCTGGAGCATCCTCATGTCCGATCTGGTTCTGCTTGGTGACGAAGCGGTGGCTCTCGCTGCCGTGCACGCGGGGATGACGGCGGCGTACGCCTATCCCGGCACGCCGTCGACCGAGATCCTCGAATTCCTGATTCGTTACCAGCGGCGCCACGGCGGCCCGCGGGCGACCTGGTGCGCGAACGAGAAGACCGCCTACGAGGCGGCGCTCGGCGTGTCGTTTGCCGGGCGGCGCGCGCTGACCGCCATGAAGCACGTCGGCCTGAACGTCGCGGCCGACCCGTTCATGAACTCCGCGCTCGTCTCGATC
Source organism: Acidobacteriota bacterium (assembly GCA_003157675.1). Classification (GTDB taxonomy): domain Bacteria; phylum Acidobacteriota; class Vicinamibacteria; order Vicinamibacterales; family Fen-181; genus FEN-299. The sequence goes on along the minus strand of PMKG01000083.1, from coordinate 3,081 downwards.
CACGGCGGCCTGGTCGTCGTCGTGGCCGACGACCCGGGCATGCACAGCTCGCAGAACGAGCAGGACTCGCGCTACTACGCCGACTTCGCCCGCGTCATCTGCCTCGAGCCGGCCAACCAGCAGGAGGCCTACGACCTGACGCGCGAGGCGTTCGATCTCTCCGAGCGCTTCCACCTGCCGGTGGTCGTGCGCCTGGTGACGCGGCTGGCGCACAGCCGGACGTCGGTGCGCGTCGGCGACGCGAGGGCCGAGAACGCCGTCGCCAAGGCGCCGGTGTCGAAGGAGTGGACGCTGCTGCCGGGCAACGCCCGCGTGCAGTGGCGCGCGCTCATCGACCGCCAGCCCGAGGTCGACGCGTGGTCCGAACAGTCGGGCGCCAATCGCCTGGAGCTGCACGAGGACGCGGACGATCTCGGCGTGATCACGACGGGGATCGCGCGGAACTACTACGTCGAGAACCTGGAGGAGATCGGCCGCCCGCTGTCGCACCTCCACATCGGCGCCTACCCCATCCCGGTCGGCCTCGTGCGGCGTCTGATGCGCCAGGTGTCTCGCGTGCTGGTGCTCGAGGAGGGCTACCCGTACGTCGAGCGACTGCTGCGAGGCCTGCTGCCCTCCGACATCGAGATCCTCGGCAAGTCGACGGGGACGGTCCCGCCCGACGGCGAGCTGACGCCGGACCTGGTGCGGCACGCGCTCGGCCTGCCCGAGAGGCCGGGCCAGTCGATGCCGGGATTCCAGGTCCCGAGCCGGCCGCCGCAACTGTGCGCGGGCTGCCCGCACGCCGACTCGTTCGCCGCGCTTACCGAGGCGCTGGACGGCATGGCCACGCCGGTCGTGGCGTCCGACATCGGCTGCTACACGCTCGGCGCGCTCCCGCCCTACTCCGCCGTCGACTCGTGCGTCTGCATGGGCGCGTCGGTCGGCATGGCCAAGGGGGCCTCCGACGCCGGGCTGCGCCCGGCCGTGGCGGTCATCGGCGACAGCACCTTCCTGCACTCCGGCGTGACGCCGCTGATGGACGCCGTGGCGGCGAACACCGACATGACGCTGTTCATCCTCGACAACGAGACGACGGCGATGACCGGCGGGCAGCCGACCATCCTGCCGCCGTCGCGGATCGAGAAGCTGGTGCTCGGCCTCGGCGTCGACCCGGCTCACTGCCACCTCATCGCGGCGCACCACCGGCAGGCGGAGGCGAATCGCGCGCTGGTCGAGCGGGAGCTGGCCTATCAGGGCTTGTCGGTGATCATCGCCGTGCGGGAGTGCATCGAGACGCTGAAGACGAAAAAGAAGGCTCAGGGCTAAGGGCTTCGGGCTCAGGCTCGTCCTTGAGTCTTGAGTCTTGAGCCATGGAAAGAGGTCATCCGTGAAGTTCGACATCATCCTGGCGGGAGTGGGCGGACAGGGCGTGCTGTCCGTGTCGGCGATCATCGCGTCGAGCGCGCTCGAGGAAGGACTGTTCGTCAAGCAGTCCGAGGTGCACGGGATGTCGCAGCGCGGCGGGGCCGTGCTGGCTCACCTGCGGCTTGCCGATGCGCCGATTGCGAGCGACCTCATCCCGCACGGCTGTGCGTCGCTCATCCTCAGCATGGAGCCGCTCGAGAGTCTCCGCTATCTGAATTTCCTGTCGCCGGACGGCGCCGTCGTCACCGCCATCACGCCGGTGCAGAACATCGCGGACTATCCCCCGCTCGACGAGCTGCTGGACCGGATCGGCAAGCTGCCGCGGGCGCGCCTGGTCGACGGCGATCGGCTGGCACGCGACGCGGGGTCGGCGCGCGCGACCAACATGGTGATGGTCGGGGCGGCCTCGCACGACGTGCCGGTGCCCGCCGCCACGCTCGAGCGCTTCATCGAGAAGACGTTCGCGCCAAAGGGCGAGAAGGTGGTGGCCACCAATCTGGCGGCGTTCCGCGCCGGGCGCGAGGCGGCGCTGTGACGATCGACACCGCCCGGATCGCCCGCGTGATCGACGCGGCCGCCGGCCGCGCCGTGCTGCTCGAGACCGAGGGGCTGGACCTGCTCGCCGCGCTGGGCATCGACGCGCCGGCGCACGTCTTCGTGCGCAATGCCGCCGGGGCGGCCGAGGCCGACACCTCGCCGCTCGGCGGCGACCGGGTCGTCGTCAAGGTGATCTCGCCGCGCATCCTTCACAAGAGCGACGTCGGCGGCGTGAAGATCGCCGAGCGGCGGCCCGAGGCCATCGCGGCCGTCGTCGCCGACATGGAACGGAGGCTCGGTGGCCAGGATATCGTCGGCTTCACGATCAACGAATTCCTGCGCTACGACACCTCGATCGGCCACGAACTGATCCTCGGCCTGCGGTGGACCGAGGACTTCGGCCCGGTGGTGACGCTCGGCGCCGGCGGCATCCACACCGAGTTCCTGGCCGACGCCTTCAGACCCGGGCGCGAGATCGGCATCTTCTCCCCGACGGTGACCACCGACGGGGAGATCGAGGAGGCCATCGACCGGCTCGCGGTCGGCCGGCTGGCGACCGGCCGGCTGAGAGGACAGGAGCCGCGCATCCAGAAGGCGGAACTCGTCGCCGCCGTGCGGCGGTTCATGGCGCTCGCCGCGGCCTTCGCGCCGGGCGCCATCGCCGAGTGTGAGATCAACCCGCTCGTCGTAGCCTTCGGGCGCCTGATCGCGCTCGACATCCTGGTGAAGCTCGGCTCCGGGCCGAGGCCCGCTCGCCCGCCGCGCCCGCTCGCCAAGCTGAAGGCCCTGCTCGAGCCGCGGTCGGCCGCCATCATCGGGGTCTCCGAGAAGCTGAACCCGGGCCACATCATCCTGAACAACCTGATTCGCGAGGGGTTCGATCGCGAACGGATCTTCGTCGTCAAGCCCGGCAGCGCCACGCTCGAAGGCTGCCGGTGCGTCGCCGACATCGCCGCGCTGCCGGAGAAGGTCGACCTCTTCATCCTCGCGATTTCCGCCGCCCAGACGCCGCAGGCCATCACCGAGATCGTCGAGGGCCGGAAGGCGGAGAGCATCATCGTCATTCCCGGCGGCCTCGAGGAAAAGGCCGGCACCGAGGCGATCGTCGGCCGGATGCGCGCGGCACTCGACGCAGCG
>PMKG01000267.1:3654-3910 GCA_003157675.1 Acidobacteriota bacterium | reverse complement strand
CTCCGCGCGCGCCCGCGCCAGCCACCGCCGGCGGCGTCATCCGAAGGTCCCAGATCCACCGGTGCTGGCCCGGTTCGGCCGAGAGCGTCGGCGGCGTCGGCCTCCAGAACGCGGGAATGTTCAGCGTGTCAGGGTTCACCGCCGTCGCCCGATCGGCGCTCGAGAACCGTCGGACGGTATCGCCGGCGGCGTCGAGGATTTCGAGCGTCACGGGCCCCGACGCCGCGGCTTTCAGGTAGTAGTCGATGAGCGCGCC
>PMKG01000267.1:0-3643 GCA_003157675.1 Acidobacteriota bacterium | reverse complement strand
TCGATCACCCAGAAGCCGCGTCCGTGCGTCGCGACGATAAGGTCGTCGTCGTGCACGATCAGATGGCGCATCGAAACGGCCGGCAGGTTGAGCTGCAGCGACTGCCAATGGTCGCCGGCATCGAACGAGACGTACACCGCCAACTCGGTGCCCGCAAACAGCAGCCCCGGCCGTCCGGGGTCCTCGGCGAGCGCCTGCATGTAAACGCCTGCGGGCAGGCCGCTCGTGATCGGCTGCCACGTCTTGCCAAAGTCCCGCGTGCGGTAGATGTACGGCGCGTTGTCCTCGAGCCGATGCCGGTCCACGGCGGCGTAGGCTGTCCCCACGTCGCCGTACGACGCCACCATGATGACGACCTTGCTCCACAACGTGAGCGCCGGCGGCGTCACGTTCTGCCAGTTCCGTCCGTCGTCGCGCGTCACCTGGATGTACCCGTCGTCGGTGCCGACCCAGACCACGCCCGCCTTGAGCGGCGACGGAGCGATGGTGTAGATGACGCCGCGCCGCACGCCCTTCGGCGCGTCGGCGGCGGTGGCGGCGTCGAGGTTGGCCGGCACGCCCGGGTCCTCGCGCGTGAGGTCGGGGCTGATCGTCGTCCAGCTGTCGCCACCGTTGGTCGTCTTGAAGAGGAACTGGTTGGCGAAGTAGAGCACGCGCGGATCGGCCTCCGAGAAGACGAGCGGCACGGTCCACGTGTGGCGCGCCGGCTCGGGCATGCCCCGCTCGGGCGACACGTCCGCCGTCTCACCGGTGAGCACGTTGCACCGCGTTACCGTCCCGCCGAAGAGGACCTCGGGATGGAACGGATCGGGCGCCGTGTAGCCGGCCTCGCCGCCGGCGCAGAGCGGCAGCCACTCGCGAGTGCTGATCTCGGCGTGCGGGCTGCGCGTGATGACCGCGACCGACCCGCTGTCCTGCTGCGCGCCGGTGACCCAGTAAGGAAAGCGGGCGTCTGGCGCCGCGTGGTACAGCTGGGCGATCGGCTGATTGTACCAGGAGCTCCACGTGGCCGCACCGTCGACGCTCACGACCGCCCCCTGGTCCGACCCGAGCACCATGCGCGTCGGGTCGTTCGGATCGATCCAGAGCTGGTGGTAGTCGTCACCGCCCGGCGCCCCCTTGATGGCCGTCCACGTCTTCCCGCCGTCGGTGGAGCGGTAGAGCGACGTGTTCGAGACGTACACGGTGTCCGCGTTCCGCGGATCGACGACGACCTTGCAGAAGTACCAGCCGCGGCCCCAGACGCGATTGTCCGACGACACCAGCGTCCAGGTCGCGCCGGCATCGTCGGACCGATAGAGGCCGCCCTGCTTCGCGTCGATGATGGCGTACACGCGGCGGGGCGACGAGAACGCCACGGCCACGCCGATGCGGCCGACCGCCTCGGTGGGAAGCCCCGCCGTCAGCGCCTTCCACGTCGTGCCGCCGTCGACCGACTTGTAGAGGGCGCTGCCGGGGCCGTACGACGGCGGGTAGATCGACCACGGTGGACGCCGCGTGTTCCAGAGCGACGCGTAGACGATCTTCGAGTCCTTCGGGTCGATGGCGAGGTCGACGGCGCCGACGTTGTCGCCCTGGTAGAGCACCTTCTGCCAGGTCGCGCCGCCGTCCTTCGACCGGAACACGCCGCGCTCAGGGTTCGGGCCGTACGCATGGCCGAGCGCCGCGACGAAGACCACGTCCGCGTTCTTCGGGTCGACCATGACGCGGCCGATCTGGCGCGTGTTGTCGAGGCCGAGATGCGTCCAGGTCTTGCCGCCGTCGGTCGACTTGTAGACTCCGTTGCCGTACGAGATCTGGGACCGCATGTCGGCCTCGCCGGTCCCGACGTAGACCACGTTCGGGCTGGACGGGGCGACACCGATGGCGCCGATCGAGCCGACCGGCTGCGAGTCGAAGACCGGCGACCAGGTGCGGCCGGCGTTGGTCGTCTTCCAGACGCCACCGCCGACCGAGCCGAAGAAGAACGTGGTCGGCTGCCCGGGCACGCCGCTGACGGCGTTGACGCGGCCGCCGCGGAACGGACCGATCATGCGCCACTTGAGGCCCGAGTAGAACGTCGGGTCGATGCGCGGAGACTGGGCCGTCAGCGTGACGAAGGCGGCCGCCGTGGCGGCGAGCGCGCCGAGAGCAACGAGCAGGCGCACGGCCGATCGCGAATGGCTGGTGGTGTTCATAGGATGCGGTCCATGACTGTGAGGGAAGCCTGGGCCGTATTCTACATCCTCCGAGCCGGGGCTCGACAGGACCGCCTGCGACAGCCGGCTGGCGGCCTGCGACTTGCGACGTGCGGCGTGATCACGCGCGTCACGCTGGGCAAACCCGCAAGCCGCATGCCGCGAGCCGCGAGCCGATTACCCCACGATCGCCTCGAACGACACCGTGATCCTGACCTCGTCGCCCACCAGGAACCCGCCCGTCTCGAGCGCGGCGTTCCAGGTGAGGCCGAAGTCCTTCCGGTTGATCGTGAACTCGGCCTCGAACCCCGCCCGCTCTTTCCCCCACGGATCGATGGCCTTGCCGAGGAAGGTGACCGGCACGCTGACCGGCCGGGTGACGCCGCGGATCGTCAGACCCCCGACGACGGTGTAGGCCCCGCGGCCCGCGGGCGCGACCGACGTGCTCACGAACGAAAGCGTCGGGAACTCGTCCACCTTGAAGAAGTCGGCCGAGCGCAGGTGCGTGTCGCGGTCGGGCTGGTCGGTGTCGAGGCTTTCGGCCTGGATGGTCACCTTCACCGACGAACGGCCGGGGTCCTGCTCGTCGGCCTGGATCGCGCCCTCGAAGTCGGTGAATCTCCCCCGGACCTTGCTCATCAGGTGCCGGACCTGGAAGGTGGCCTCGGAGTGCGCCTTGTCGATGGTGTAGGTGCGGGTCGTCACGTCGGTCGTCATGGGCTGTCTCCTCGTCACTCGGGCTGAGGCGTGTGATCACACGCACAAGCCGAAACAAAAGTCTAGGTGCACTCTCGGACGCGGCCGAGCAGGTCGATGAGCGTCCGCAGGCGCGCGTCGCCGAGATGGCCCACCTGGGCATCGGTCAGATGGTCCACGACCGGGTCGAGCGTCGCGAGCCTCTTCAGGCCCGCGTCGGTGACCCGGGTCGTCACGAATCGCCGGTCGTCGCCTTCACGCTCCCGGACGACGAGCTTCAGATCCTCCATGCGGTCGAGCAGCCGCGTCACGTCGGGCACACGGCGGAGCATCCGCGTCGCGATCTCATGGCGGCACAGCCCCCTGGGGCCGGCGCCGCGGAGAATCCGCAGCACGTTGTACTGGNNCTTCAGCTCGGCCTTCAGGTCGCTCATGACGTCCTGATAATATATGTGATAACACTAAATGTCAAGACACATAGTGCGGGCGCGCCTCCCGCCGACCGGGGCGGCCCCGGGCCGAGGCGGCCGCGCTCGCTCACTGGCTGGCGGCTCGAATGCGGGAGGCGAACTCCTCGACCTTCTGCTGGATGGAGCGCAGCACGCTTGCGGCGTGGCCCGTGACGCCGCCGCCCGACAGGCCTGCCGCGTGGAGCAGCGAGACGCGCACGGCCACCGGCTGCGACTGGTACGACAGCCGTGCGGTCGTCGTCGTGAAGACCGTCGTGTCGAACCGGGAGACGCACACGCCGGCCTGGACGTTCAGGGTCT
>PMKG01000067.1 GCA_003157675.1 Acidobacteriota bacterium | reverse complement strand
CATGACCGAGGTGCCGCAGTTCGACCCGAAGCGGAACCCGTTCTTCGCCGACGCGGACATGGACCTGTTCCTGGCCTGGGACGGGGGCACCCTGGTCGGCCGCGTGGCCGCGATCGACGACCACCGCCACAACGCCGTGCTCGGGGAGAACGTGGCCGGCTTCGGGTTCTTCGAAGCGGACTCGGCCGAGGCCGCCGCCGCGCTCCTCGCCGAGGTCGACCGCTGGGCGAGCGCGCGCGGGCGCACGTCGGTGCGCGGGCCGGTGAACCCCTCGCTCAACCACGTCGCCGGCCTCCAGATCGACGCGTTCGACGTCGACCCCGTCCTGATGCTCCCCTACAACCCGCCCGAGTACGTGGGCTACGTCGAGGCGGCGGGCTACGCGAAGGCGAAGGATCTGCTCTGCTGGATGGTGGACATGGACGCGTTCCCGGTCAAACGGTGGGAGGCGATCGCGCGCCGCACCGAGCAGCGCTACGGCGTCGTCGTCCGCTCGCTCAACCGGTGGCGGCTCAAGGCGGAGACTCGCAAGCTGTACGAGATTTACACGCAGGCCTGGGAGAAGAACTGGGGATTCGTGCCGCCCTCCTTCGAGGAGTACTGGCACATCGTCAGGGACCTCCGCCTGCTGCGGAAGCTTGGCGGCATTCTGATCGCGGAGATCGACGGGCGACCCGTGGCGGCCACGACCGGGATCCCGGACGTGAACCAGGTGCTGAAAGGGACCAACGGCCGTCTCCTGCCGTTCGGGTGGTGGCGGTTCCTGCAGCTGTCGCGCCTGGTCACCCGCGTGCGCGCCGTCACGACCGGCGTGATCCCCGAGTACCGGGAGACCGGCATCCTGGCGGCGCTGATGTACCGCCTCGTCATGGCGACCAAGCGCCAGGGCTTCACGCAGATCGAGTTCTCCTGGATCCTCGAGAACAACTTCGCCGCCAACCAGACGATCATGAAGGGCGGCGGGCGGATGTACAAGACTTTCCGCCTGTACCAGAAGGCGCTGCCCGACCACGTCTGACTTCCGGCCGCCGCGGGCCGGACGGTTCACGCGCCTTTCAGCGCGTGCGTTCGAAGTCGAGTCGAAGGTAGGACCGAAGCTGCATCTCCCACGCGAGCGGCGGGATCGGAGGTGTCAGCGCGTCGTCGGGGGTGCCCGGCGGCAGCTCCGCCCACAGCACGAAGTCCCCCGTGTCGCCGCCCGGAGTGAGGATCCGGTAGCGCAGCTGGAACACGTCGGCCGCGTCGCGGGCGAGTCCGGCGGCGACGGCCTTCCGCCCGCGCTTGGTGTCGGACGACATCGAGGCCAGCTCGAGCCGGCGGACGACGCCGTTGTGCGTGAACGAAATCCGCGTGGCGGCTGGCGCGAGCGGCTTCGCGCGATGGGCGGCGGCGGAGCGCAGGCTGGCCTCCAGCGCCCCGAGGAACGCGAGCGACGGCAGCGGCTGGCCGGGCGTGCCGGTCTGCGACTTGACCGACCGCGGATCCTTCCGCTCGAGCTGCGGGCGGACGGCCGCCCAGAGCGCGGCCGGGTCGGTCAGCCTGGCGTCGGTCGAGACCTGGAACACCGAGGACCGCGTCTCGAGCGGCGCCGAGAGGCCGTCGATGGCTTCGTAGGTGTGCGGCTGCGGGCCGTTGGCCGCGTTGCGCGCGTCGCTCAGCGTTTTCTCGGGCCACGACGTCATCGCGCCGAAATACGCGGTCCACTCCACGCCGGAGGGCGAGAGCGCCAGCGCCTCGCGGAAGAAGCCGCAGCGGTCGAACCCCTGCGCGCGCTCCGGGTCCGAGATCGAGAACAGCTCGAAGGCGCGGATCATCTGTCCCGACGTCTCGCGGTAGTCGTGGTAGGAGGCGACCGCCACGCCGACGCCCGGCTTCTGCCACAGCTCGAGGGAGGTGAACCCGAGCGGGAGGGAGACGTGCGCGTCAACGCGGTAGGCGACGCTCATCCCGCGCACTTCCGGTGTCGTGCCGTCGAAGGCGCGCGAGGCCCTCGACTCGATCCACGTGGAGTACGGCGCGTCGCCGTCCCCACGCCGGGCGGCGCCGACCGCACCGACCGCCGCCACGCCCGCCGCCGCGAACGAGACCGCGCAGAGTCCCTGGAGAACCCGTCTCCGCGTCATCGGCCGCTACCCCTTTGCCTGTCCGTCGTCGGGGGCTCCGTCCGCGGCAGCCGCGGTCCCGGCGGTCATCTCGGACCACGTCCGCTCGCCCCACTCGCGGATGACCGACAGGCTCGCCAGGTCGATCCCCGGCGCGTTGTGGTCGAGACCGACCAGGACGTAGGTCAGCGTGGCCGACGCCACCGCCTCCCCGGCCACCTGCGCGGTCGCGGCGACGCGCGCACCCGTCGCGCGCAGCGACAGGATCTCCGCGCCGAGCTCGAGCCGGCACGGCGGACGGACCGGACGGCGGAACTCCGCCTGGTTCACCATCGCGAGCATCGGCAGCACGTCCCGCCCCGACGCGCGCTTGATCGACTGCTGGACGAGGCGTCCGCCGAGCTGCGCCATCGATTCGAGCATCAGGACGCCGGGCTCCACGGGGTAGGCGGGCATGTGGTCCCGATAGTAGTCGGCGTCGGGAGAGAGGTCCCGGTAGCCCCGCGCCCGGCGGCCCGGCTCGATCTCCACCACCTTGTCGACAAGCACGAACCTCACGGCCCCCCCGCTCCCGGCGCGACGACGCGATCCGACCCCTGAGCCGCCCGACGGGAACTTGATCCTAACACACCCAATGGATTGACTTGGGTGTTCCGGTCAGTCAGAATCTAACGTCTACATTGCGTGGGGCAGCCCAACTATGCCTGAACCGGATTCGCTCGAGCAGAAGGTCATCGAACTCATCGCGCAGAAGAAGCGCCTTCCTCCCGAGAGCGTCACACTCGATTCCACGTTCGTCGAGCTTGGCATCGACTCGCTCGACGGCATGGACCTCCTCTTCACGTTCGAGGAGACGTTCAAGCTGTCGATCCCGGACGAGGTGGCGCAGCAGATGAAGAGCGTCCGCCAGGTCACCGAGGCGCTGCGGGCCGCGCTGGCCGCCAATCCTCAGCCTTCCACCAACTAGCATGCGCCGCGTCGTCATCACTGGAATAGGCGCCGTGTCCGCGCTTGGGGTCGGTGTCCCCGCGCTGTGGGAGGGACTCGCCGCCGGACGGTCGGGCATCAGGCGCGTCACCATCTGCGACCAGAGCCGGTTGACCGATCCGATCGCGGCCGAACTGTCGTCGTTCGATCCGGCCGCCCACCTGTCGTCCGACCAGCTGCTCCTCCTCGATCGCTACGCCGCCTTCGCGATGGTGGCCGCCGAGGAGGCGTGGTCCGGCGCCGGCCTCGAGTTGACCGAGGAGGAACGGCAGCGGGCGGGCGCCCTCATCGGCACGGGGATGGGCGGCGTCACGCGGCAGGACGAGTGCTACCGCGACATGTACGACAGGGGGGTCACCCGGACGCACCCGTTCACGATCCCCCGCATCATGTACAACGCGGCGGCCTCTCACATCTCGATGAAGTACCGGCTCGAGGGGCCGACGCTGTGCATCTCGACGGCGTGCTCGTCGGCATCGCACGCCATCGGCGAAGCCGCGGAACTCATCCGGGCGGGCCGGGCCGACGTGATGGTGGCGGGCGGCGCGGACGCGCCGATCGCGCCCGGCGTCGTGAAGGCGTGGGAAGGGATGCGCGTCCTGGCGCCGGCTGGCGACGACCCGGCGACGGCGTGCCGCCCGTTCTCGGCCGATCGTCAGGGGCTGGTGCTCGGCGAAGGCTCGGGCGTCGTCATCCTGGAAGAGCGCGAGCGGGCGATGCGTCGCGGCGCGGTCATCCACGGCGAGCTCTCCGGCTACTCCGCCACCGCCGACGCGGCGCACATCACGGCGCCCGGCGTGGAATCGCCGGCGCGCGCGATCCGCCAGGCCCTCGCGCAGGCGGGCCTCAACCCGGAGCAGATCCAGTACATCAACGCCCACGGCACCGCCACGCGCCTCAACGACTCGACCGAGACGACCATCATCAAGCGGGTGTTCGGCGACCACGCGCGGCGGGTGGCGATCAGCTCGACCAAGTCGATGCACGGCCACATGATGGGCGCGTCGGGCGCGGTGGAACTGATCGCGACGCTGATGGCGCTCGAGCGGGGCATCGTCCCGCCGACGGCCAATTACCGGAAGCCCGACCCGGAGTGCGACCTCGATTACGTGCCCAACCAGGCGCGCGAGATGAAGGTCGACGCCGCGGTCTCGAACTCGTTTGCCTTTGGCGGACTGAACGCCGTCCTGGTGGTCACTCGCGCCTGAGGACGTGCCGGGCGGCGGCCGACGCCGCGTCCCTCTCCTACAGCCGATTGGCGAAGTCCGGATCCTCCAGCACCTTCGTCGCGCATTCGACGATGTCGGTCTCCCGGGCGGGCGGTATCGTGTCGGGGTCCTGCCGCGGCAGCGGATGCCGCTTGATGAGTGTCTCGAGGATGTCGAGCGCGGCCTGCAGGTGCACCTTCGTGTGCGCCGGCGTGACGCTGGTCCGGATGATGGCGTGGCCCTTGGGCACCGCGGGGTACATCGCGGGCGTCGTGAAGAGGCCGAGATCGAACGCCTCGCGGCAGTACTGGAACGCCCGCCCCTCGGAACCAATCCACAGCGGCACGATGGGCGTCCTGGTCCCGAGCGTGTGGTAGCCGAGCGCCTCGACGCCGCGCTTGAAGAACGCGACGTTCTCCCACATGCGCTCGAAGAGGCCGGGATCCTTCTGCATCACGTGCAGGGCCGCCAGCGCGGCGGCCGTCGACGTCGGCGGCAACGCCGCCGAGAAGATCAGCGTGCGGACGTTGTGGCGGAGGTACTCGATCACGGGCTTGTCGCCCGCGACGAACCCGCCGACACTCGCCAGCGCCTTGCTGAAGGTCGCGAACATCAGGTCCACGTCGCCCGACAGGCCCAGGCTGTCCGCCGTCCCGCGCCCCTGCCTCCCCAGCACGCCGAAGCCGTGCGCATCGTCGAGATAGAGCCGGAAGCCGAAGCGGCGCTTGAGCGCCGCCAGGCGCTGGAGGTCGACGACGCGGCCGGTCATCGAGAAGACGCCGTCGGTCAGGACCAGCGCGTTCTCCCACCGCGGCTGCTTCTGGAGCTGCCGCTCGAGGTCCGCAAGGTCCTCGAACACCCGGACGCGCCGGCTGCGCGCCATGCGCGCGCCGTCGATCAGGCTGGCGTGATTCTTGCGATCGGTGAACAGCACCGCGTCAGGCGCACTGCCCAGCAGGCCCACCACGCCGAGATTGGCCAGGAAGCCCGACGAGAACACCAAGGTGGCCGGCTTGTCGAGGAACGCGGCCAGCTCGGCTTCCAGCGTCTCGTGCAGGTCGAGGTTGCCGTTCAGGAACCGTGAGCCCGTGCAGCCGGTGCCGTAGCGGTCGATCGCCGCGTGCGCGGCCCTGATCACGTCCGGGTGATGGGTCAGCCCCAGATAGTTGTTCGACCCGAGCATGACGACCTGCCGGCCGTCCACCGTCACCATGGGGCCTTCTGACGACGACAACGCCCGGAAGAACGGGTACAATCCCGCCGCCTTCACCAGGTCGGGATCGCGATACGAGTAACATGCCTCGAAAATGTCCATGAACCAGATTCCTGTCCCAATCGTGCCGGACCGCACCGAATTGCCTATGATAGCGGTAGAGGCACCCGAAACGATAGCAAGAGTTACAGGAGGCTCTGGATTCGGCTGGGGCCAGGTCGCCGGATCCGTGTGATGGAGTATACGATGGAAACCCCGCGCAGACAGAAACTTGCGTTGGTGACCGGTGCGGGCAGCGGCATCGGCGCGGCCATTGTGGCGCGCCTGGCCGGCTCGGGTTACAGGGTCGTGGGCACCGTGCGCGAACCGGCGCGCGCCAGGACGCTCACGGCGGAGGCCGCAGCCTCGTCGAGGGCCATCACATTCCTGCCGCTGGATCTCACGTCGGACCAGTCCATCACCGACCTGGTGGCCGCCCTTGGTACAGATGGCGGCCCGGATATCGTGGTCCACAATGCGGGGTTCGGAGTGTTCGGTGCGATCGAACATATTGATGCGCAGATGGTCGCCGGCCAGTTTGCCGCGAACGTGTTCGGTCCGCTCAACCTGACCCGGCGTCTGCTGCCGGCCCTGCGGGCGCGCAAAGGCCAGGTGATCTGGATCGGCTCGCTGGCCGGCCGCATCAGCCTGCCGTTCCAGGCTCACTACTCCGCGACGAAGTTCGCCATCGCCGCATTCAGCGACGCGCTGCGGATGGAGTTGAAGCCCCACGGCGTTCGCGTCACGTGCGTCGAGCCTGGCGACTTCTCGACCGGCTTCACGGCGGCCCGTACTGTCGTCCGCCCGGCGGGCTCTCCATACGAGGCGCAGACCGCCAGTTGCCTGGCGGCCGTGGAGAAGCAGGAGACCGCCGGCCCTTCGCCAGACTGGGTGGGCAACCTGGTCGAGCGAATCTGCCGGATG
>PMKG01000092.1 GCA_003157675.1 Acidobacteriota bacterium | reverse complement strand
CTTCTCGTGTTCATCTATCTGGTGACGCTTACCACGGCAAGCGTGATAGCCGCGGGACTCGCGCAGTCCAGCCCGTTCTCGCACCTCGGGAGCAGCCGCGAAATGATAATGCTCATCACGGCCGAGGCCGTCGTCGTGATGAGCCTGCTCGTCGTGGCTGTCGGCGGCCACGACGCGCGGCTCACGAGCCTCGCCGCCAGCGGGTTCCGGTGGTCGTCGCTCGTCGGGCTCTGCTGTTACCTCCTCGCGATGCAGGCCCTGCTTGGCAAACTCCCGTTCGACATTCCCGAGGCCGAGCAGGAGCTGATGGAAGGCCCCTTCATCGAGTACAGCGGCCCGTCGCTGGCGCTGTTCAAATGGACCTTCTACATGAAGCAGATCGTGTTCGGGTCGCTGTTCTTCAACCTTTTCGTCGGCTGGCCGCGCGTGGCCGGGGCCAGCGTCGCCGGCGCGCTCGTGAACTTCGTTGTCAACTTCGTCGCCGTGCTGGTGCTCAGCCTCGTCGTCGTGCTCATCGACGCCACGAACCCGCGCGTCCGGATCGACCAGTCGCTGCGGTTCTTCGGCGGGCTCATCGGAGTAGCGGCGGTCGGCGTGGGCCTGGCGGCGCTGGGGTTCTAGGGTGAAAGGAACAAGACCGTGATGCCCTGGACGTTCTTTCGCGCCAAGGTCAGGGAGGCGCGGATCTGTCTGTCGGCCGGGCGCGTGACGCTGCCGTATCCGTACGCGCCCGCCCCGCCCGCGCCCGGCTTCAGAGGACTGCCCGCCGTGGACGCGTCGCGCTGCATCGGCTGCGGCGGCTGTGTCAGCGTCTGCACACCCGGCCTCGTCGCGGTCGCTGACGACGGGCCGCGGGCGAAATTCACCTGGTCGCTCGCGCGCTGCACCTATTGCGGCCGGTGCGCCGAGGTGTGCCCCGAGGAGGCGGTCACCCTGAGCGCCGACTTCGAGACCGCCACGGGCGACATCCGTGACCTGACGATGGTCGTCGACGTCTTCATGGGCTCGTGCAACCGCTGCGGGCGCTGCTATCGCACCCAGACGCCGCTCGATCCGCCGCACCCCCGGCTGCAGCACGAAGCGCGCGTCGAAGCCATCTGCGAGCGGTATCGGCCCGCCGGCGCGGCGGCGCCGACCGGCGCGGAGGTCGTGTCATGACGACGGAAGGCGCGCTGCTCGTCTTCGTCCTCTCGATCTCGGCGATCGTATTCGCCGTGTTCGCCATCGAGACGCGGGCGCTGGTGAAGTCCACCTACTGGTACGTGGCGCACAGCTGCTGCCTGATCTTCATCTACGTGACGTACGCCATCTACGCCAACACCCCGTATCTCTTCATCTGGGCGGGACTCTGCGGCGTCAACACCTGGATCCTGCCGTTCCTGGTCGGGGGGCTCCGCTATACCGCGAAGCGGATCCCGCGGGACGACCGCGCGACTCGCTTGCCCACGGCGATCTTCGGGGCCACCGTCGTGGCGGCCATCGCCGCGGTGCTGATGTACTCGCGGCTCACGCTCGTCCCCTCAGGCAGCCCGATCGAGCACCTCGACCGCGAGATCGGCGTGAACCTGCTGGCCGGCCTGCTCCTGTTCGCCTACGGGATCATCGTCCTGCTGACGCAGCGTCACCTGTTCAAGCTGGCCGTCGGATTGCTGGTGATGACCGCGGGCGCGCACCTGACGCTCGTGCAGATGGCGCCGGGCTTCTTCACGATGGTCGAGATCGAGGTCCTCACCAAGGTGATGGGGACCGTCTTCGCGATGCTCTATGCCGCCAGGCTGCTGGCGGAGCGGTTTCTGACGGCCGACACGTCGCTCCTGCTCGCCGAGCCCGGGGAAGCGCGCCATGATCACTGAGCCCTCGCTTCTGCTGCCGCTCATCCCGTTCATCCCGCTCATGGCCGCGCTGTTCGTGGCCCTGGGGGAGACCGACGACGCCGGGCGGTACGTCGCCTTCCTGTGCGGGACGGTCCCCTCGCTCGTCCTCGGCGGCCTGCTCGCCTCTCACCTCGTGACGCCGCACGGCAGCCAGCCGGTGATCCTGACCGCGTGGGGCGGCTTCCTCTACGCCGACGTCCTCTCGGCGCTGCTCATCTGCTGCACCTACTTCGTGGTGGCCGCGGTCGGTATCTATTCGTTCGCCTACATTCGCCACGACGTCGAGGCGGGGCTGGTCGCCGAGAGCGGCATGCGCCTGTACTACTTCCTCCTGCTCGTCTTCTCGGCGTTCATGACGTGGACGCTGATCGTCAGCCACCTGTTCTTCATGTTCCTCGTGATCGAGATCGCGACGATCGCGGTCTCGTTCCTGGTGGCCACCTACAAGACCAAGTACGCGCTGATCGCCTCCTTCAAGTACAACCTGCTCGTCGTCATGGCGATGCTGTTCGCGGTCATGGGCGCGGTGTTCATCTTCGCGCGGATGACGACGGTCGATCCCACGCTGTCGCGGATCCACGTGCTGGACATGGGGAAGCTGGCGACGCTGCTGCCGGTGTCGCTCGCCCTGACGATCGTGGCGTGCTTCGTGTGCGCGTTCGGCACCAAGGGCGGGATGATGCCGTTCCACTCGTGGCTGCCCGACGCCCACTCCGAGGCGCCGGCGCCGATCTCGGCGCTGCTGTCGGGCCTGGTGGTGGTGGTGGGCCCGTTCGGGTTCGCGCGCACGGTGGCGCTGTTCTCGCCGCACTACACCCAGGTGGTGACGCTCGCCGCGGTGCTCGGGTGCGCCTCGATCACGCTGGGCATCCTGCTGGCGATCGCGCAGGACGATCTCAAGCGGCTGCTGGCCTACTCGACCATCAGCCAGGTGGGGTACGTCTTCGCCGGCGTCGGTCTCGGCACCTACCTCGGGATCTACGGCGGGCTGTTCCACGCCGTCACGCACCTGCTGGCCAAGGCCCTGCTGTTCTTCTGCGCGGGCGCCATCATCTACCGGCTCGGCCTCCGGCGGATCTCCGATCTCGGCGGCCTCTCGCGCAAGATGCCGGTCACCGCGGCCTGCTTCTTCGTCGGGTGCCTGTCGATCGGCGGCCTGCCGCTGTTCGCCGGGTTCCCGAGCAAGTACACCGTCGTGCTCGCCCTGGCCCAGGCGCACCTGTGGTGGGCGGTCGTCGTCAGCGCGCTGGCCGGGACGCTGACGCTCGCCGGCCTGGTGTGGGCCGCTTACCGCGTGTTCTGGGGAGAGGAGTCGCCGAAGGTGGCGGCGCTCGCCCCGGCCCGGCACGAGTTGCCGACGCTGATGATGGTGCCGATGATCGCGCTGGCCGTGTCGGTGGTGGTGCTCGGCGTCTGGCCGCAGGCCCTGTACCCGGTGCTCGACAGCGGCGTGAGGTCGATTCTGGCGCTCGTCGGACGGTGAGGTGGAGCATGCATGGTCCACGCGACGCGTTGCGCGACCTGTTCCTGCAGGTGTTTCCGAAGTCGCTTTGGGTCTATCACGTGAATGCCGGGGCCTGCAACGGCTGTGACATCGAGGTGATCGACGTCCTGACGCCCTACTACGACGCCGAGCGGTTCGGCATCAAACTGGTGGGATCGCCGCGGCACGCGGACGTCCTGCTGGTCTCCGGTCCGGTGACGCGACAGATCGTGCCGCATCTGAAGCGATTATGGGACGCGGTCCCGGCGCCGAAGCTGGTGTTCGCCATCGGCGCCTGCGCGTGCGGCGGCGGGATCTGGCACGACACGTATGCCGTGGTCGGCGGCGCGGACAAAGTCCTGCCGGTCGACTACTATATCCCCGGGTGTCCGCCGCGGCCCGAGGCGATTGTCTACGGCGTCGCGTTGGCGCTCGGACTGGTGACGAAGAAGGTGGCGGCCAGGCACCTGTCGGACGAGTTCTTCGAGGAGTACGGGCGGCTCAACCCGACGCTTCCCGCCGAGGCGCCGTAGAAGACTCAAGGCTCAGGGCTCAAGGCTCAGGCGATTCAAGCCCGCGGGAAGGGGCATGAGCCATGAGCCTTGAGCCATGAGCC
>PMKG01000131.1 GCA_003157675.1 Acidobacteriota bacterium | reverse complement strand
AGGGCCACAGGGTGATCGGGCGGACCATCCCGGCCTTGATGCCTACCGCGCGCAACTCCTCGACGGCCGAACGGACGACGCGCGAGACGATCCCGTAGGCGACGATCACCACTTCGGCATCGGCGGTCTGGAACTCCTCGAACCGCGTCTCGTCACGTTCGATCTCGCCGTACTTCCGATAGAGCTTGTGGACGTACTCCTCCATCTCGTCGGCGTCGAGGTAGATGGAGGTGATCGTGTGCCCCTTCCGGTCCTTCGCGCCCGTGAGGGCCCACGCCGAGTGGTCGTGCGTGTTCGGGTAGCTGTCCTTGAGATCGACCGGCTCCATCATCTGGCCGNNAGGTCGGCCATCTCCTGCACCGAGGCCGGCGCGAGGACGATCATGCGGTAGCTTCCATGGCCGCCGCCCTTGGTGGCCTGGAAGTAGTCGGCCTGCTCGGGGTTGATGTTGCCGAGCCCCGGCCCGCCGCGCATGATGCTGACCACGACCGCGGGCAACTCGGCCCCGGCCAGGTACGAAATCCCTTCCTGCATCAGGCTGATGCCCGGCGACGACGAACTGGTGAGCGCCCGCCTCCCGGTACACACGGCGCCGTAGACCATGTTGATCGACGCCACCTCGGTCTCGGCCTGGATGTAGGCGCCGCCCGGGATCGTCGGCAGGCGCCGGGACATGTATTCGCCGACCTCGTTCTGCGGGGTGATCGGGTACCCGAAGTACAGCGTGGCCCCGGCGCGGATGGCCGCCTCCGACAGGGCCTCGTTCCCCTTCATCAGCACTTTCATATGAGTGCGACTCCCTCGGCAGGCCTAAAGGCCCGCCCTACACACGATCGCGAAGGCCCGCCCTACACCCGGTCCTGCCATCGTCCGTGTGTAGGGCGACCCTTTAGGGTTGCCATCACTTGAAGATCTCGATACAGATGTCCGGGCAGATCAGTCCGCACGCCTTGCACGCCGTGCACTTCCCGCCGGTGTAGGCCGCCGCGTAAAACCCCTTCACGTTCAGGTGCTTCCCGATCTCGATGACGTGCGTGGGACAGACGCGGACGCACAGCCCGCAGCCCTTGCACCTGTCCTCGTTGATTGCGATCATGGGCATCGCTTCCCCCTTTTTCCGGCCATCATGATACCTCCAGGCTCCCACGGCTGTTTCATCTGCTTGCCGATCACCAGCATGGGCACGCCGAGGTCGTCGAACGCGCCCTCGCGGTAGTACTCATCCATCACCGCCAGCGAGACCAGCGGCCACCGCGTGATCTCCTTCACCCGCGCGAACCCGTCCCGGATGATCGCCGGCGTCGTCTCGGTCATCATGTGCGGGTTCGCGATCATCCCGGTGATCGGCAGGCGCGAGCGCGCCACGATCTTCTCGGCCATGTCGATCGTCGCCTCGGCCGTTTGGTTGAACGGACGGTAGGGGTTGACGACCAGCCAGTGTGCGGTCGGCTCGCTGGCGAACCCCTGGTGCAGGTAGGCCGCGACGATCCCGCCGAGGTCGCTGCCCCCGAGGTCGAAGACCACCGGGCCGTCCTTCCGATCGAAACAGCCGTTGATCGCGGGCGAGAGCGCCGGCATGTCGGCGTTCTCCATCCCCTCGACGCTCGACACCACCCGAATCCCTTTCTGCTCGAGGTCGTACGCCTTCTGCCGCGAGCGGAAGTAGAGGTTCACGATGTCGAGGTCGACGAGCGTGACGGGGTCGTGCCCCGCCTCGCGCAACTGAAGAGCCAGGTTGATGGCGATCTCGGTCTTGCCGGTGCCGAAGGCGCCGCTGATGACCGTCAGCCGCGGACCGCCGCCGACTGTCGCCCTCACGAAATCGCGGCCGCCAGCGCGATCGAGTTGAACTTCGTCTCGCCGGAGTCCGCCCTCGATGTCAGCACCACGGGCGCGCTCGCGCCGACGATGACGGCCGCCAGCGGGCACTTCGCCACCAGGCCGATCGCTTTGTAGAGCACGTTGCCGGCCTCGATGTCCGGCAGCAGCAGCACGTCCGCCAGACCGGCCACCGGGCTGACGATCCCCTTGTGGCGCGCGGCCTCGACCGACAGGGCGTTGTCGAGCGCCAGCGGCCCGTCCACCACGCAGCCCTTGATCTGACCCCGTTCCGCCATCTTGGCGAGCGCCGCCGCATCGAGCGTGGCGGGCATCTCGGCGTTGACCGTCTCGACGGCGGCAATCACGGCCACCTTCGGCCGTTCGATGCCGAGCCGGTGCGCGAGACCGACGGCGTTCTCGAGAATCTGCAGCTTCTGGGCGAGGTCGGGCGCGATGTTCATCGCCACGTCGGTGAAGATCACGAGGCGTTGGGGGTCCGCGGTCTCGAAGACCGCCACGTGACTCAGCAGCGGACGGTCCCTGAGGCCGAACTCCTTGTTGAGAATCCCCTTGAGGAAGGTGCCGGTCGAGACCAGCCCCTTCATCAGCATCTGGGCCTCGCCGCTGCGCACCGTTCGAACCGCCAGTTCCACGCCGCTCGCATCGTCGGCGCACTCGACGATCTCGGGCCTGAAGGCGTCGAGATGGAGCTTCGCGCACAGCGACTCGATGACGGCGTGCCGGCCGAACAGCAGCGGGCGGACCATCCCCGCCGTCGTCGCCCTGTCGAGCGACAGCAGGACGTCGTCGTCGTGCGGGCAGGCCACCGCGATGGTGCGCGGCGTGCCCTGCTTCGCGAGGGCGTGGACTTGGCGGATGGAGGTCACAGGTGACATGGCTGCGGTCCGTCAGTCGGGTGAAGCCAGGGACGCGCCAAGGGCGGCCAGCTCGCCCAGGAAAGCCGGCGGTCCGTTCGGCATATGACTCCGGGAATCTCGCCGTGACGCGCGTGGTAGGGGCACGAAAACAGGGCGTTCTAGTCTCCCTCGGCCAGCCGGGCGTGTCAAGGCGGCCTGGCCGAGCTGGGCCGCCGGCTCAGGGCTCAAGGCCCAAGGCCCAGTGGCTCAGTGGCTCAAGATCGACGGCTCACGGTCCCGAATCGCGGTTTTGCACTCAGTCGCCGGCCATGGTCAGGGCCCTCAGCCCTCACCCCCCGCTCCTGGTGCGCGTCCATCCGCTGAAGAGGCCGGAGGCGGTTATTACCAAGTAAGGCGTCTGATCGAAATTGAGTAA
>PMKG01000101.1 GCA_003157675.1 Acidobacteriota bacterium | reverse complement strand
CGAGCCGGAATATGCGCTTGCGCTGTACTCGCGAGCCACCGCCTGCCCGGATCGAGACGTCGTCGCGGCGGCGTACTACGGCCTCGGCAACGCGCTCTACCGGTTGGACCGCGAGGTCGACGCCCGACAGTCGTGGGAGCGGGCCACGAGCTTTGGTGAGACACCTGTCACGTATCGGGCCATGCGCCAGGTCGCCGCAGCGCGCGTCCGCGAAGGCGACCTTGGTGGCGCGCTTGAGGCCTACCGCCAGTGCGAGAAGCGCGCCCCCAGGGAGGACCGGGCTGAGATCGCCTCGCGCCTCGGGTGGCTCAACAAGGAAGTAGGCAATCCCGGCGCCGCGAACAAGTACTTCGCCCGCAGCCGCGGCGATGCGCTGGCGCCGTTCATGACCTACCTGATCATCGCAATCACCGTGGCCACGTCACTGTCGGCGATGGGCGGAGCGCTGACCAGGTTCGGAGACATAGACCCGAGTTCGCTCGAAGGCCAGCTCGGGATGAACGTTCTCCTCGCCGCCCACGGCGAGTACTACCGCCTGCTGTCCGTCACCCTCGTCCACTCGCCGACCGACATCCTGCATCTGCTCTTCAACATGTATGCCCTCTGGTATGGCGGTCAGCTGGTCGAGCGGATGTACGGCTCGTGGGTCATGTTCTTTCTCTATGCCGTATGCGGGATCGCGGCGAGCGCCACGAGCTTTGCTTTTGGGCCGGGCGGGTGGAGCGTCGGCGCGTCGGGTGCAATTTTCGGGATGTTCGGCGTCATCGTCGTCGCGACCCGTTTCCATCACGCCATCCTGGACAACCAATCGCGCGCCATCGCCGGTCAGATCGTCTTCCTGATCGTCATAAACCTGGCTATCGGCTTTTCCGGCATCTTCAACGTAGATAACTTCGCCCATGTCGGCGGGTTGATTGCCGGGCTCTGGCTGGGCTTCGTCCTGCCACCGACCCAGGTCCAGACGCTGGCCTCGGCATGGCAGGGCGGTCGCGGCGACAGGTCGGCGGTCCAAACGAAAGCGCTCCGGCTCGCCGGCGTCGTCGCACTCGTCGCTGTCGTAGCCGGCGTGACCGCCTACGGCACGTCGAAGTGGCAGGCCACGCAGGACTACAAGGATCAATTCCCACAGGGTGCGGTGCCCGCTCGCGTCATCGCCGCCGCGCCATTCGCGGGACCGGCAATCGAGCTGGCGAACCGCGGCTGAGTCCCGCCGGGCCAATAACGCTGGTCAGGCCAGGTCGTCGCGCCAGCCGAATCGATCAAGCACGCGGTACATGTTCCGGCGATTGAGTCGTGACCGATCCGGCGGCCAGGCGACATCGTCTCGCTCGAGCGGCAACTCCAAACGCAGGACCCGACGAGGCTTCGGCATGTCGACTTCGGCCTCATCCGATTCCGCGCCGTAGGTCCCAGCCGCGGCGGCTGCGGCGATCTCGGGCGGGGGCGCCTCGCCAGCGGCATCGAAGACCGCGCCGGACTCGGGCTCATCGCCTTGGCCTTGGGCCGGCTCCTGGTACTCAGCCCCTTCCGGTTCCTCGCCGGCCCGCAGCCGCAACGACCACCAGACGTCGAGCCACGACGGCGTCACGAAGTGCTCGTCGAGCGGACCGAGGGCGATGTAATCCGACCGGCGTAAGGCCAGCCATGCTCCTTCGAGGGCGGTGGCCGGCGAGGGTTCCGCGCCAACTGGACCAGGTACCGCGTCCTCGCGT
This sequence comes from Acidobacteriota bacterium, assembly GCA_003157675.1. Classification (GTDB taxonomy): domain Bacteria; phylum Acidobacteriota; class Vicinamibacteria; order Vicinamibacterales; family Fen-181; genus FEN-299. Next base: position 1,650 of record PMKG01000101.1, on the reverse strand, counting down.
TCGAGGGCAGGCGGCCGCAGCGGACCCTCTTCGGGAGAAATCAGCCCAAAGCCCCCGGCCACGGCGATCGTGGCATCGCCCAGCGCCGCAGCGAGCGGGGTAAGGGCGTCGCCGATCGGCCGGGCCGTGGCGTCGGCCAGGAGCATGAACTCGCCGGCGCAGCGGCGCAGGCCGATGTTGAGCGCGGCCGCGTAGCCGAGCCGTGTCGAGGTGCGGAGCAGTTCCGGAGCGTTGCCGGCGATCGCGGCCCTGTCCGGGGCGTCTGCCGCGAGGGCGGCCGCCTGGGCGTCGNNGACGACCGTCCACGCGTGGGTGACGGGGGCGCCCAGGAGCGACGGCACCGCGGCCGCCGAGCCGTACCTGACCTCGCCGCCGACTTCGAGGCTCGGCGGCGAGGCCGGGCTGACGCTGGTCCTGTTGCCTCGATCGACAAGGCGCCAGCCGGCGACCTCGATCTGGGCCTTCAGGGCATCGGCGCGGGTCCAATCGCGGCGGGCTCGGGCTTCGGTCCGCTCGCGGACGAGGTGGGAAATATCGGCCGGTGGTCCGGCGGGGGAAATTGGGTCAGTCACAAGTCAAGGATAGCGGCGAGCGGTCGAGAGCCCGTCGGCGGCCACGATCCTCGGCCGCGTCGTGAGCGTCCCGGGACCGCGCACTATGCCTCGGCTGCCGCCTTCGGGGCCGGCATGACCGGCGAGATCGGCATCAGGACCGTGACACGGGCGCCGTGGGGGGCGACGTTCTCGGCCCAGGCCTCGCCGCCGTGGGCGCGGGCAAGTTCACGCACGATCGCCAGGCCCAGTCCCGATCCGCCGCCGCTGCGGGATGGGTCGGCCCGGAAGAACCGCTCGAAGACCTTCTCCGTCGTCCCGGGCGGGAAGCCGGGGCCGTCGTCCGTCACCGCGAACGAGATTCCGGGCGGCCGGCCGGGCAACGTCAGTGCCCCTGCGCGCAGCCAGATGTGGCCGCCGCTCGCGACAAACGAGAACGCGTTTTCGATGAGGTTCTGCAGGATGCGCTCGACCGCCAGTCGATCCCCGGTGAATCGCAGCTGGGGCTCGCCCGGGTCGGCTCCGGAGACGTCGATCGTGACGCTTTGCGTCGCGGCCTTGGTCTCGAAGCGGGCCGCGGCGGCGGCGACGAGGGCCGAGGCATTCAGCGCTTCGGGGCGGAGCGCGGCCGGCCCGTCGCGCAGCCGCTCCACCACGCCGAGTTCGCCCACGAGTCGTTCGAGCCGCTGGGCCTCCTCGGCGATGGTCCGTGCCGCTGCGGCCGCCCTGTCGCCGCTGGCCGTTCCATCGGCGATCGCCTCGGCGTAGCCGCCGATACTGGTGAGCGGCGTCCGCAGGTCGTGGCGCAGGTTCGCCAGGAGTTGCGCCTCTTCGTGGCGGGTGGAAGCAAGTTCGTGGGCCATGGCGTTGAAACGTTCAGTCAGCGCGGTGACTTCGTTTGGCCCTTCGAGCGGCAGCGGTTCGATTTCACCTGAAGAGGCCGGCAGGTCGCGCGCCGCGCCGGCCAGCCGTCGCATCGGCCCGGTCACCGAGCGCGCCAGCAGCCACGCGATCGGCAGCCCGACCAGCAGCACCAGCGCGAAGAGGTCCAGCAAGAGATCGACGAGCTCCGCCAGAAGATCAACAACCTGGGCAACGT
>PMKG01000120.1 GCA_003157675.1 Acidobacteriota bacterium | reverse complement strand
ACCAGCGCCGCCGCCGCCGCATCGACCCGGGTCAGGAACATCTCACGGCTCGCGTAGAGGCTCTCGAGGCTTGGGCGCGCGTCGCCGCTCGAGGCCTTCTCCTGCTCGGTCCGCGGCAGCGGAACGAACGTCCCGGTGAAGCTGACGAGTCGATCGGTGCCGGACGGCAGCCCCGTCCGCAGGCGCCACGGCAGGTAGGAGGCAAGCGGCACCCTCAGCTCGATGCTGCGGATGCCGGCCGCNNCCGGCCGAGATCGGGCGGCTCGACCTCGATAGAACCGTCCTTCCAGCGCGGGCCGAAGTCGACCCGGTACGGCTGCATCGGGATGCGCGCGGCCGGCACGCCGGGAATGGACGGAAACGTCCGCGTGGCCGGCGCCACCAGCTCGTCCCTCGCCAGCGTCGGGTAGGACGGCGGCGGAGGGAGCGTGCCGCGCATCACCCAGTCGGAGAGCGCCACGAACAGCGCGCGCAGCGCCAGGCGCTGGTCGAGCACGTCGCCGCGGTACGACGGCGCCCCCGCGTCGCGCGAGGTTGGCGGCGGCGGGAACGGGGCCGGGCTCGAGTGCTGCGCCGAGGCGATGACGTATCGGCGTTCGTTGTCGGTGAACGGCACGTCCCGGCTTCCGTCGACCGTCGTGTGCGTGAGCGAGGCGGCGCGGCCCCAGTACTCGTGGCCGCCGTCGACGTAGAAGACCTTCGGCATGTCGGCCACGCCCGTGACCAGGCCGCCGCTGATGCCCGTCACGGGGTCGGTCTCGTCCGTGCTCGTGAACGGGAAGACGTCTGTCGGGTAGAAGAAGGTCGTGTAGGGCTGCGCGTCGCGCGACGGCTGGGCGAAGCGGTGGTTGAAGCTCCCCCGGCCGGCCCCCGCGGTGTGCGCGAAGATGGCGTCGAACGCCCGTCGTCCCTGCTCGTCGGTATTGAATCCCTGGTAGAGCAGGTGGCGCAGGAACCTGCCGGTCTGCGATACGCCGTAGGCCATGCCGAACCGCGTCGGCGCCGGGCTTCCCGGATCGTGCTTGAGGAATGAAATCACGTCGCGCACCGCGGCCATGCCGGCCCCGACGACGACGGGGTCCTTCGCGCGGTAGACCGCCTCGTAGATCTTTCCGGGCTGGAACCCGTCGCGACAGAAGATCGAGCGCGGGTCGTCGACGACCGTGCCGTCCCGCTCCTCGCGCGCGAATCTCCATGCCGAGCGTGGCACCACGCGCCGCTCCCCCACCGGGTCGTCCCGCACGGTCAGACGGTTCTCGACGTCGTTCGGGTCGGCCACCGGGTACGCCAGAGCCCTGGAGTTCCCCACCGTGTGCCCGAGCGACATCGTCCGCGTCGGCGCGTCGATCGTCGCGTCGGACCGCACGAGCCCCGTGACCGGATGCTCCTTGTCGCCGACCGGCGGCGCGGAGAAATGCAGCAGGCTCGCCTGTGCCGGCAGGTCGAACTGCCAGCCGACCGCCACCACCGTCACCCCGCGGGTGAACAGGAACGCGTCGCCGTAATACTCGGGCGCGTCGGGCGCCAAGTCGCGCCTCGCCCCCAGGTTGAACACGAACGTCGTCTGTCCGCCGCGGTTGACGACGTCGACGAGCGTCAGGCCGCTGGCCTTCGCCGGATCGACCGGCCGGAGGATGACGATATCCCCCCACGCCTCGACTTCGCCGGCCTCGTTGCGCGGCGCCAGCGCGAGGTCGACGATCTGCCGGTTGTGCGGGTTCTTCGGGTCGAAGGCGTAGAACACCCGTCCGACCACTCGCTCGTAGGCGCCGGCTGCCCCGAACGCCTTCCCGCCTGCCAGCGGCTGCCGGGAATCGATGACGATCCGGACGACATGGGCGTCGAGCAGCGAGGCGGACGCCAGGAGGAGCACGCACGCGGCGGCGACAGTGGACAGGGCGTGGCGAATCGGATGAGGCAGAACAAGGAGATGCGGCTGGCTCGACATGTGGGTCCCTCCCGACGGTGTCGCGGAGTATAGCATCGCGAGCCCGCCCCCTCCGCGCGCGCCCGACAAGCGTAAGATGTACTGCAAGGCCGGGTCCGATCGAACCTGCGGCCGGTGTCTCCGTGCTCAGACACCGCTGTCGTCCGGTTGAGACATCGACCGGGTCGGCCGCGCGGGAAGATCCGGGAATTGGCCTGTTTTCCGGCCTATCCCCGACGACCCGGACTGGCCTGGAGATTGCTATGCATCCCACAGGGAGGCTTGTCACATGCGACGGAAACTGAAACTCATCATGCTCGTCGCGCTGATTCCGGTTGTGCTGGCGCTCGTTCCAGTCACGGCTGATGCCCAGCGCGCTCGCGGCGGAGCAGTTGTTCGGTCCGGAGGCGGTGTCGCTGTCCGCGGGGGCGGCGGATGGCACGGCGGTGGCGGTGGCCGGGTCATCGTCCACGGCGGCGGGTATTGGGGCGGCTACGGGGGTGGCCCGTTCTGGGGCTGGGGCGGATACTGGTGGGATCCGCTCTGGTATGGGCCGTATTGGGGATTCCCGTATTACCGCTACTGGGAGCGCGGGTACTACGACGACAGCGCCGAGCTCCGCCTCGAGGTGAGGCCGAAGGACGCGCAGGTGTACGTCGACGGCTATTACGCCGGCATCGTGGACGATTTCAACGGCGTCTTCCAGCGGCTGCACGTCAGGCCGGGGCGTCACGAGCTGGCGATCTACATGCCGGGATTCCGCACCGTCCGGCAGAACCTGTACCTCAGCGTCGCTCAGGATTCGAAGGTCAAGTTCGACCTGGTCCCGCTCGGACAAGGTGAGCCGAGCGAACCGCCGCCGCAGCCGGCCGCGCCGCCGACGGTCCAGGAGGGCTACGGCTACGGTGGTCAGCCGCCGGACACCGCGGTGCAGCCTGGGCAGCCCGGGCCGCCGCAGCGCCCGGCCAGCCCGCCGAGAACGGCGAGACCGCCGGCGCCTGCTGAGCCTGCGGCTCCGCCGCCGCCTGACACCATGGTCGAACAGGGACAGGGATTCGGCTCGCTGGTCATCCGCGTGCAGCCGGCCGGCGCCGACGTGATGATCGACGGCGAGCGGTGGCAGGGACCCGAGGGCTCCGAGCGCCTGGTGATCCAGGTCTCCGAGGGCCCGCACCGGGTCGAAGTCCGCAAGGAAGGCTACGTGCCGTTCTCGACGACGGTGAAGGTCCGCAACGGCGAGACCGCGCCCGTCAACGTGAGCCTGCCTCCGAAGGGGCAGTAATCCGAGGTCGGTAGCCGGTTGCCGGGGAGGGCTCGCCCCGGCACCGGTTTCCGTGCTACTTCCTCTTCTGTGCCGTCCAGGTCGACGATCCGTAGCCACCGAACTCGATCGTGCCCGACATTGCGTCGCCGTCGATCTTGCCGGTATAGGTGATCGTCAGGTCCTGCCCCTGCATGTTGATGACGACCACGAAGGCGATGTCGGTCCCCTTCACCGAGCCCTCCAGCGCGGTGTCGCCCATCTGGCTCGACTGGGTCCCGGTCAGCTTCTCGCCCTCCTGCTTGAACGCCACCGTGAGCGCCATCGTGCCCTGCGGCGCCTCGACGGACATGTCCCAGGCGCCGGTCACGTTGACGGCCGGCGTCTCCTTGGGTTTCTCCTGGGGCTTTTCCTGCGCGATCGCCGTGACGGCCAGGCCGAGCACGACGGCCAGCGCGGTGATCAACACTCGCGCGCGGTTCATCGAATGCCTCGTGTAAGAGTGGCGCCGCCGACATGGCGGCCCGCCGATCGTGGAGACCATAGCAGGGTGGCGGGCCCAAGAGAAGCCCTTATCGTCGGCCCGCGTCCCGGGCCGGTCGGAACGGTCGTGCGGCGGGTGGGCCCATGCCCTGAGGATCCGTCTAAGTGTGATAGTGTACTAGGCTGTCAAAACCGGGCGCTCCGCGAGGCGTGCATGGGTTGCGATCCGCTCGACCTCAAACTCGACGTCGTCCCGAGGTCCCGATTCGACATGGTGGACCTCCGGGGACTCGTGTCGGCGACGCACGGCGCGGCGCTCGCCCCGTACCCGCTGTGCCTCTACTGGTCCTCGCACACGACGGCCGGGTTCCTGGACCGAAGCGTGGCGTCCCGCCTGGTCGAGAGGCCGGGCGTCGCCGCGTATATCGAGACCTTTCGCACGATCTTCCCCGAAGGCGCCGATTACGAGCACGATCAGCTCGACCGGCGCGTCGAACTCGCCCCCGAACAGCGGGAGGTCGAGCCGAAGAACGCCGATTCGCACCTCGCTTTCATCGCCGCCGGCCTGCGGACGTGCGTGACCTACGCCAACCGGCCGGGTGAGCCCGTCTGCTTCGTGGACCTCGACGGGGTGAACGCCGGGCGTCCGCGGTGCCGCCACACGCGCGTGATCGGCTTCAACCGCGAGGACGTGGTGGCGCGCCACCAGATCCACGTGCCCGTCTCGAACCACCCGGTCGATTCGATCAACCTGAAGGATCCGAGGCTGGGCATCGCGGAGGAACTGGCGGAGTTCGTCCGCCGCCAGGGGGTGCCGAAGGGGCGGCTCCGCCTGTCGTTGCACGCCGGCGAGCGGCACGCCGGGCTCACGGTGAACGAGTACGAGACGCTGCTGATGCAGCACGATCTGCCCGAGGTGCTGCGCGATCCCCTCCGGTTCGCCATCGAGAAGGGGCGCCACGCGATTGCCAACCCTCGCGCGGTGCCCGCCAAGACGCTGGGCTATGCGAAATACGACCTGGTGCGGCTGATGAACCAGGCCGTCGAACGCCTCGGCCTCAGCGAATCGCTGGTCGAACGCCTCCTGGCGAAGACGTTGGCGGTGCCGGCCAACCGATTCCTGCGGATGAAGCGCTCGGTGAGTCTGCTGGTGGCCGACGAGGGCCGCGGGAAGGGCTCGCTCGTCGAAGGCACGTATCAGAGCACGATCCTGGTCCAGTGGCATCGCGCGCCGCACCGGACCCGGACGATCGACGTCACGCTGACGCACATCCAGTAGGGGCGTCGCCCCCGGCCCGGCCGCCGATTTCCGCCGCCCGCACACCGCGATGCCCTACTGTTCCTCCCTTCGGCACCTCGGCCTGTCGCTGCTCCTCGTGGCTTCCCTCGCGCCGCCCACGCGGCTCGCCGCCGGTCCCTCGCCCGCTCCGCCTCCCGAACCGCGGCGGCCCCGCATCGGCCTCGCGCTCGGCGGCGGCAGCGCGCGCGGCCTGGCACACGTGGGGGTGCTCGAGTGGTTGCACGAGCACCGGATCCCGATCGACGCGGTGGCCGGCACGAGCATGGGGGCGCTCATCGGCAGCACCTACGCCATCGGGATGACGGCGCCGGACATCCGGACGATGACGCAGGAGATTGATTGGGACGGCGTCATGGCCGCCGGCCCGCCGTTCGACGACAACACGTTCCGCCGCAAGGAGGATCGTCGCGCCTTCCCCGCCGGTCTCCAGTTGGGCATCCGTCATGGCCTCTGGCTGCCGCGCAGCCTCAACGCCGGACAGCGGGTGGCCCTGCTGCTCGATCGCCTCACCGCGCGCTACTCGGCGCTCCGTGATTTCGACGACCTGCCGACGCCGTTCCGCTGCGTCGCCTACGACGTGAACCAGGCCGAGCGCGTCGTCCTCGGCTCCGGGATCCTGCCCGAGGCGCTGCGCGCGACGATGGCGCTGCCGGGCATCTTCCCGCCGGTCACGATCGACGAGCGGCTGCTCATCGACGGCGGCATGGCCGACAACGTCCCGGCCGACGTCGCTCGCAGCATGGAGGTCGACGTCGTGATCGCCGTCGACGTCGGCGTCAAGCCGGCCGACGAAGGGGACATCACCGCGTTCTCGATGGTGAACCGCGCGATCGATGCGGTCGTGATGGCCGGCACACGCGTTGGACTGGCGTCGGCCGACGTGGTGATCAAACCGGACGTGTCGCAACTGACCAGTTTCGACTGGAACAGCGCCGACGAGTGGCGCCTGCGCGGCTACCGGGCGGCGGAGGCTCAAGCCGCCGCCCTGATGAAATACTCGGTGAGCCAGGCGGAGTACGACGCGTACGAAGCCGCGCGGCTCTCGCGCCGGCGAACGGCGCCAATTGTCCCCACGGCGGTCGTCGTCGAGGGCGCCTCCCCGCGCGACCAGGCCGGCATCGTTCGGCAGTTGGCGGTGGTCCCGAACCAGCCGCTGGATCTCGATCGGCTCGGGCAGCAGATCCTCCTGCTGAGCGGCACCGACCGGTTCGAGCTGATCACCTATCACCTCGCGGCGGACCAAACCGGTGAGCGGCTCGTGGTCCGCGTCCGTCCCAAGGCGAACGGGCCGGCCTTCCTGACGCTCGGCATCGAGCTCAACAACACCGACTCATCGACCTTCTCCGCCACCATCGCCGGCCGCACGACCGTGTACGACGCCGTCGGCAAGGGGTCCGAGATCCGCCTGGACCTGGTCGGCGGCACGCGGCAGGCGATCAGCGGCGAGGTGTACTTCCCGCTCGGATCGAGATGGCTGTTCGTGGCGCCCCGCGCCTTCGTCGATCACGGCACGATCAGTCGTTTCGAGGCCGGGCAGCTGGTCGGCGAGTACGGGCTGACGCGGGCGGGAATCGGTCTCGATCTCGGCGTCACCGTCGGCCGGGTGGCGGAGCTGCGGGCCGGCATCGACGTGATTCACGTGGCGGAGAGCCTTCGCGTCGGCGACCCGACGCTGCCCGGCACCGCCGGCGTCGAGCGCGTGGCGACGCTGCGGGCCATCGTGGACACGCAGGACACCCCGGTCGTGCCGTCACGGGGCGTGTACGCGAGGGCCCGGGCGCGCCGGTTCTTCGCAGCGCCGACGCCGACGGGCGACGCGGCGATGGTGGCGGATCTCGAGAGCCCGCAGCGGTTCTCCCAGGCCGACTTCGATGTGTCCGTCTTTCATTCGCTCAGCCGCCGCAACCGGCTGTTCGTCCGGGGGGCCGGTGGGACGTCGTTCGGCGCGAGGCCCTGGTTCGAGGCCTTCTCGCTGGGCGGACCCCTCCGGATGTCGGCGTTCGATAATTATGAGTTGACTGGAGCGAACTTCGCCTTTGTCGGCATCGGCTATCTCCGTCAGCTTCCGCGCCTGCCCGCCTGGGTCGGCGGCCATGCCTACCTCGCGACGTGGGTCGAGGCGGGATCGGCGTTCGATGCGCGCGCGGATGCGGCTTGGCACGGCGACGTGTCGGCAGGGCTCATCATCGACTCGATCATCGGGCAGGTGTTCGTCGGCGGCAGCGTCGGTCCGTCCGGGCATCACCGCCTCTGCATTTCGCTCGGCCCGTTGTTCAAGTGAGGGATCCGCTGTGAGTGTCACGCTTGGATCGGATCGCCTGTTCGACTCGGGAGCGCTGAAGGGCCGCCGCATCGGCGTGGTGGCCAACCCGGCGTCGGTCGACGGCGCGTTTCGCCACGTGATCGATCGCGCGGTCGCGAGCGATGCGACGCTCTCGGCGGTCTTCGGTCCGCAGCACGGCTTCAGGGCCGACCTCCAGGACAACATGGTCGAGTCGCCGCACGCCCGCGACGCGCGGCGACGCGTGATGGTCTATTCGCTCTACAGCGAGACGCGCGAGCCGACCGCCGACATGCTGAAGGGTCTCGACCTCCTGGTGGTGGACCTGCAGGACATCGGCGCGCGCATCTACAC
>PMKG01000433.1 GCA_003157675.1 Acidobacteriota bacterium | reverse complement strand
ACGCCGCGGCTGAAGAACACCGGCCAGAACGATCGCACGACCTGCCGGACGTGGGCGGAGCCACGGCCGAGCGAGGGCCGGAACCGGCCGATGACGCGCGACACCGTCGGCAGCTGCACCCCCACCTGCAGCGCGCTACCGACGACGGAGGCCCACGCGAGGATCACCGCGAGGCGCCCGAGGTCCATCCCGTGGCCGAAGGCCACGAGCGCGCCGATCATCGCGACGTTCCAGACGACCGGCGCGGCGTAGGAGAGGAAGAACTTGTGGTGGCTGTTNNGCACCAGGCCGAGAGCACCAGCAGACCCGCGCCGGGAAAGAGAATCCGCACGATCCGGATCGCGAGCAGGCGTTTCTCGCCTTCGAATCCGGGCGCGACGAGATCGATCATCCACGAAGCGCCCAGCACGCCGACGAGCACGACGACCGAGATCGTCAGCGCCAGCAGGCCCGCCACCGCGCCGGCGACCTTGTCCGCTTCCTCTTCGTCGCCCGCGGCGAGCAGCTTCGAGTAGACCGGGATGAACGAGCCCGACAGCGCCCCTTCGCCGAACAGGTTCTGCAGCAGGTTCGGGATGCGGAAGCCGGCATTGAACGCGTCGGCGGCGTCGGACTCGAGACCGAAGTAGTTAGAGAAGACGCGCACCCGGACCAGGCCGAAGATCCGGCTGACGAAGATGCCGATCGCGACGAGCACGGCGCCGCCGCGGCGGTGACGGGGGTCGCGGCCGGTCATGCGCAGTAGTCCATCGCCGTCCGGGCGAGGATGTCGGCCGCCCGCACCACCGAGTCGATGTCCGTCCATTCGACCGCCGAGTGCTCGCCGGCTCCCGTCGGCCCCATCACCACCGTTTCGATGCCGGCGGCCGCGAGCAGCGCGGAGTCCATCCAGGGCGAGTCGCCCACGAGCGCGGGCGCGCGGCCGAGAACCGCCGTGGCCGCGCCCGTGATCGCGCGGACGATGGCGGCGTCGGGCGACACTTCGAACGGCTCGCGCGAGAAGAATGGACGAACGGTGGCGGAGAAGGTCGGGTCCTCGGCCGCGAGTGCGGCGGCGATCGCCCGGATCTGCTCCACCGCCGCGTCCACCGTCTCGCCCGGCACCGTCCGCCGCTCGATCTTGAGGCGGCAGCTGTCGGCGTAGGTGCTGAGGCCGGTCCCGCCCTGGACCATCGCCGCGTGCAGCGACGGTGGACCGACCAGCGGGTGCGCGGGCCCTTCGCGCAGCGCCCGCTCCAGCCGATCGAGCGCCGCGAGAAAGCGCCCCATCCGCATGACCGCGTCCACGCCCTCGGTGAACCGGCTGCCGTGCGCGGCCCTGCCCGTCGTCTCGACCTCGATCCAGATGTAGCCCTTGTGGGCGAGACAGACCTGCAGGTTGGTCGGCTCGGCGACGATGGCCGCGTCGGGCCGGCAGCGGGTGACGAGGTCCGCGGTCCCCAGGCTGCCGTACTCCTCGTCGGCGACGGCGGCCACGACGAGGTCGCCGCGGAGCGCGACGCGCGCGTCGGCCAGCATCTTCGCGGCGCCGAGGCAGGCGGCGAGGCTCCCTTTCATGTCGTGTGCGCCGCGCCCGTAGACGCGGCCGTCGCGAACCTCGCCCGAGAACGGGTCGGCCATGCCTTCGATGCCGACCGTGTCGGCGTGACCGTTCAGCATGAGCGACCGACCGCCTCCCCGTCCGCGCAGCGTGCCGACCGCGGTGGTTCTCCCAGGCGCCGAGTCGAAGGTCTCACCCTCGAGGCCAATCGCGGCGAGCGTCCGCGCGATGTACGCGGCGACTTCCGCCTCGCCCGCACCGTCGGGCGCGAGGCTCGGATTGACCGAGTTGATGCGCACGAGGTCGGTCAGCGTGCGGACGATGAACGGGCGATCAGGAAGAAGGCTCAAGGCTCAGGGCTCAAGGCTCAGGAGTGTCACGGGCTACTGGCTGCTCAGACTATCACGGGTCAACTCACCCCGCCTGCGTCTCGACCTTGGGGGCGCTGCCGCCTGCCAGCGTCAGTTTCGGCTCCCGTTCGATCTCCTCGACCACCGCCCGGGTGATGCGGTCATCGATCTCATCGGCCCGGCTCATTTCGACGGGATAGCGGATGCTGATCTGCAGACCGGCGTCGACAATCTTCACGCGGCTCTCCGGGTGCGGCACGGGCGCGTGCAGGTTCATCGACGACAGCGCCTCCTTGTGTTGGCGCTCGACGGCGTCTCCGTACTCCGCGTAGATCTTCTCGACGGCAGAGAAGACGCGGCGTTCAACCGGCGAGTAGTCGGTCGCCGCCGAGAGCGTCACAGTCATCGTGCGCCAGCCGTAGTCGATCCCGGGCAACTGCTTGAACAGCGCCGACGGCTGGAAGAAGACCGCATTGGGGAACACGACGATGCGACCGGTCGGTCGGAGAGTCAGGCCCGGGCCGCCCAGTTCCATCAGGTACAGCCGGAACAAGCCGATGTCCACCACCTCGCCCGTCACGCCGGACACCGTGACGCGGTCGCCGACCCTCACGCCCCAGCGCCCGACCAGGAAGAAGTAGGCGACGACCGACAGGATGACGCTCTGGAGAGCCACCGCGATGCCGGCCGCAGAGAATCCGGCGAACGTCGCGAGCGACCCGAACTCGGTGACGAAGCTGAGCACGACGAACAGGCCGACGACGCACCCCACGACGACGCGGCGCAACAGCAGGAACTGCCGCCGTCGCCGCACGTCGCGGACGTAGCGGAGGGTGGCGCGGCGCCAGAGATCCGAGAAGGCGAAGATCAGGGCGAGGGCGACGGCGAGCATGCCGAGTCGCAGCAGGAGGTACCGCAGGGCGCCGTTGTAGTCGCCGCCGAGCGCGTCACGCCACTCGAGCATCTGGGCGCGGCCGGCGCCGATCTGCGCGGCCTGTTCGCTCAGCGGCGCAGAGGGTCCGGTGACCTGCTTGAACCTGGCCAGCAGCGCGTCGAGCTCCTGCTTCTGGGTGATGAGCGTCGCGGTGTCGGCGTTATCCGCGGCTTTCGCGACGGCGTCCCCCTGGGCGATCACGTCCTGCATGGCCTTCCGCAGCGGCGCGCGGAGCCTCTGGTTGGCCTGTCGCAGTGCTTCGGTCGCCTGGACCAGCTGGTTGAGACGGCTCGTTCTCCGCGACACGGACAGGATCTCCGTCGTCAGTCCGACGATGCCCGCGGACTCGGGGTGGAAGTCCTGCGGCGCCGGAGCGCGAACACCGGCCGCGGTCTCGGCGGCCGCGTTCGGCTTGGGCCTCGTGGCTTCAGGAACCGAGCGTTCGAGGTCGCTGATCTTGGCGGACAGCCCGCCCTCGCCAGGGAGGCTGAAGAACCCGACCAGATTGCGCAGCGCATCCCGGCGCGCCGCGGCGAAGTTCAACTCGCTCGTCAGTTCGTCCCGCTGCGCCCTGAGGTTTGAGAGCGATGGCGCGGACGCGCTCTGGATGCGGCGGTTCAGTCGCTCGAGTTCTGCCTTGGTCTGCTCCGCCCGTTGCTCGGCGGCGGCGGCCGAGCGCGCCAGGTTGCGGCTCCGGGGATCCTCCGGCCCGGTGGTCTCGCCCGGGATCACCGGCGGCATGGCGGCCTGCGCGCGCGCGAAGTCGAAGGCGAGCTGAAGGACGTCGGTGGAGCTTCGCCGCAGGGCGTCGGCAAACAGTGCGTCGCGCGAGCCGGCGGGCGACTGCACCGCGGTTGCGACGTCGTGGTACCAGACGACGGTCTGGTTGAGGTACTCCAGGATCTCCTGGTCGCTGAGGGGCCGTTGCGCGCGGAGCGCGGGCTCCGAAGCGACGAGAAGCGTCAGGGCAGCCGCCGTGGCGAGGACAAGAGCGGTGGGTTTCATGCTCCCATGATTCTAAGTCCTCGGCCGGGCGAAGCGTCACACCAGTAGCTCGAGGCTCAGGGCTCAAGGCGGGATTCAGGAGTCAGGACTCGGGAAGTCGCGCGAAGGCGACCGTGTGTAGGCCGACCCTTGAGGGTTGGCGCTGGGCAGAAAGGTCCGACCTCGCCGTTGATCGAAACCGACCTGCTTGTTATACTGGTTGTCCCGCATCAGCTGCCGGCGCGATCGTGGCCGGCGGATGTCTCTCAGAGTGGGCCGCTAGCTCAACTGGCAGAGCAGCAGACTCTTAATCTGCGGGTTGTAGGTTCGATTCCTACGCGGCTCACCAGCCTTCGCTTCCCTTCGGCTTCAACGAT
>PMKG01000310.1 GCA_003157675.1 Acidobacteriota bacterium | reverse complement strand
GGCGACCCTTTAGGGTTGCCGGTGGAGACGGACAATGACCTTCCTCAAGAAGATATTGGGTATGGCGAGCGGGCAGCCGGTGAGTCGCGTGCGCATCTGCCCGGAGTGCGGCATGGCCGTCAGCGAACACAAGGATTGGTGCTCGATCTACCGCGCGCGCCAGGCGATGGCGACGCGCGAACCGGCCAAGAGGGCGACAGCCTGACAAGGTTTGAGTCGTGAGTCTTGAGTCGTGAGTCTTGAGTCCCCGGGCTCGAGGCTACTGCCCCTTCCCGCCCTGAATCCTGTAACATTCCCCCCGCCCCGGCCCCCGTGACCAGGAGGTTCTCTTGAATCGGCCAACTCTTCCGTTTTCGCAGGCCTTCGTGTTCGCGATGGCGATAGCCGGCGTCGGCCTGGGCGCCGACTCCGGACAGGCACCCCAGGCGCCGCCGCCCTCGCGTCCCGCGCAGCAGGCGCCGGCGCAGGCCCCGGCCGCCCAGCAGCCGCGCCAGAGCCCGCGTGCCCAGGTGCCGATGGACGAAGCGCGGGCACGCCGCTTATATGTCTCGACCGATCCGAAGGACCAGTCGCTCGGCACCAACTACCAGGCCGACATCGCCGCGCGCGAGAAGGACGCGGCGCGCTATCCGGAACTCTGCAAGGGGATCATCGACTTCAAGATCGTCAAATACCGGAGCAGCGTGGGAGATCTCGACATCCCGGCGTACCTGTTCCAGCCGATTCAGAAGCGCGGGCCGAAGGGACACGCGGCGATGGTTTGGGTGCACGGCGGAGTGCACGGCAACTGGGGCATCACCATGTTCCCGTTCGTGAAGGAGGCGGTCGCCCGCGGCTACGTGGTCATCACGCCCGACTACCGCGGCAGCACCGGCTACGGCGAGGCCTATCACCAGTTGATCGACTACGGCGGCAAGGAAGTGGACGACACGATCTCCGCGGTCGACTACCTCAAGACGCTTCCCTACGTCGACCCGGCGCGCATCGGCATCATGGGCTGGAGCCACGGCGGCTACATCACGCTGATGTCGGTCTTCCGCGAGAAGCACCCGTTCGCGGCCGGCGCGGCCATCGTCCCGGTGACGAACCTGGTGTTCCGGCTGTCGTACAAGGGGCCCAGTTACCAGTGGGACTTCTCGACGCAGAAGGAGATCCAGGGGCTGCCGTTCGAGAAACCGGCGCTCTACATCGAGCGATCGCCGCTCTACCACGTCGACAATCTCAAGGTGCCGCTGCTCGTCCACGTCGCGACCAACGACCTCGACGTCAACTACGTGGAGGACCAGCAGATCGTCGACGCGCTCAGGTCGCGCAAGCCGGACCTGGCCGAGACGAAGACCTACGTCAACCCGCCTCGCTGGGGGCAGAGCGCCGGCCACGCGTTCAGCCGGCGCGTCGATCCGACGACGCTCGAGCGCGTGGAGTCGCCGGACCAGATCGACTCGTGGAACCGGACGTGGACGTTCTTCGAGTGGGTCCTGCGGCCGTACGAGGACCGCTCGAAGCCGGTCACGTATATCGACCAGGCGCCGCGCGGACGGAGACAGTAGACGGCTCTCGTCTCTTGGCTCTTGGCAGTGTCCGGCTCTCGGTCGAGGGTCGGACACCGCCGAGAGTCGAAAGCCCAGAGCCGAGGGCCCTAGCCCTGCAAGTGTCTTCGGAGAAATCCGATCGTCCTGCCCCAGGCCAGCGTCGCGGCCGCCTTGTCGTAGCGCGCGGCGTTCGTGTCGTTGTTGAACGCGTGGTTCGCGCCCTCGTACATGAACAGCTCGTACGTCTTCTTGTTGGCCTTGAGCGCGGCTTCGAAGTCCGGGACGCCTGCGTCGATCCGCTGATCGAGGCCGGCATAGTGCAGCAGTAGCGGGCACGACACTTTCGGCACCTCGGCCGCCGGCAGCTGCATGCCGTAGTAGGCGACGCCGGCGGCGAGTGTCGTCCCCGCCGCCGCCAGGCGGTTCACAATCCCGCCTCCCCAGCAGAAGCCGACCGCGCCCACCTTGCCGGTCGATTCCGCGTGCGCGGAGAGGAACTTCACGGCGGCCGCATAGTGCGCCACCGTTTCCGCCATCTTAAGCGTCCCGATGAACTTGATCGCCTCTTCCTCGTTCGGCGGCGTGCCGCCGAGGGGCGAGAGCGCGTCGACGGCGTACGCGAGGAATCCCTCCTTCGCGATCCGCCTGACCACGTCTTCGATGTGGGGATTGAGGCCGCGGTTCTCGTGCACGACGATCACCGCCGGGCGTTTCTTCCCGCCCTTCTCGCGGGCGAGATAGCCGGACATCTTCGTCCCGGCCGTGTCGTAGGATGCGCGCCCGATCTCCAGGCTCTTGTCGTCGGCCGTGACGAGCGGCGCCTGGCCGTAGTCGTTCTCGAGCGTCGGCAGCAGCGCGAACGCTGCGGCCGTGCCGCCGACGGTCTGGGTCAGCCGGTCGAAGAACTCGCGCCGGCTGATCCCGCCGTGGACGTACTGGTCGTACAGGCTGATCACGTCCTGTCGCATGGGGGGTCTCCCTTCGCAGTAGTGGCTAGTGGAGAGTGTCTAGTCGATCACGCGTGGCACACGAGCCACTGATCACTAGCCACTATCCACTACACGAGCCACTTACCACTACTTTAGCCCCCGTCCGCTACTGCTGTCTCTGCCCCGTCCCCGTTCCTCCCCGCCTCGCTCCCCCCTGCGGCGTCTCGCGCGAGATCTCCAGCAGGTCCACCGAGTCCGGCCGGCTGCCGAGCAGGTGTTCGGCGAAGTAGTCGGCGCGGACCCAGAAGAAGTAGTCACCCATCGGGCCGTAGGCGTGGCGCTGGCCGGGCAGGATGAACATGTCGAACCGCTTGTTCGCCTTGATAAGCGCGTCGGCCAGGCGCAGCGTGTTCGCCGGGTGGACGTTGTTGTCGATGTCGCCCGTCGCGAGCAGCAGGTGGCCCTTCAGGTTCTTCGCGATGTCCGAGTTCCGGTCGATCGTGTACTCGAACTTCACCTTGCCGTCCTTGTCGGTGACTTCCTTCACGCCGTGGTGCTTCTCGCTCCACCACCGGTTGTAGATGTTGTTCTCGTGGTTGCCCGACTCGGAGACGGCCACCTTGAAGAAGTCCGGGTAGACGAGCATCGCCGCGGTGGACATGAAGCCGCCGCCCGAGTGGCCCCAGATGCCCACGCTGTGGATGTCGATCCACGGGTACTTGCGCGCGAGCTGCTCGATGGCGGCCTTCTTGTCGGCCAGGCCGTAGTCGCGCAGGTTGCCGTACCCGAAATTGTGGTACCACTTCGACCGCTGGGGGTTCCCGCCGCGGTTGCCGACCTCGACGATGATGAAGCCCATGTTGGCGAGGGCGACGTTGGCGCTGCGGGGGGAGAACGTCTTGGTGACGCTCTCGGTCTGCGGCCCCGGGTAGACGTAGGCGATGATCGGATACTTCTTGCCCGGGTCGAAGTCGAACGGCTTGTACATCGTGCCGTAGAGGTCCGTCACCCCGTCGTCCGCCTTGACCCTGAATGGCTCGGGGAACTTGAACCCGGCATCGACGAGCGCGCTGACATCGGTCTGCTCGAGGTCGGCGAGCTTCAGGCCCGTCGCGTCGTACAGCTCGAACTTCGGCGCCGTATTCACCAGCGAATAGGTGTCGATGAAGTACTTCCCGTTGTCCGACATGACGGCGGCGTGCGACGCGGCGCCAGGGTCGAGCAACTTGAGGCCGGTGCCGTCGAGGTTCACCCGGTAGAAGTGCGGGAAGTACGGGTCCTCGTTCGCCTCGCGGCCGTTGGCCGTGAAGTACATCACCCGCAGCTTCTCGTCGACATAGCTGATCGGCCCGGCGACGAACTCGCCGGAGTCGATCTGGTTCTTGAGGGTTCCGTTCGCGTCGAACAGGTAGTAGTGGCCCCAGCCGTCGCGCTCGGACCAGTGGATGAACTCCTGCCCGTTGTTCACCGTCCACAGCGGCTGCGTGTCGATGTAGGTGTTCAGCCGCTCCTCGATGATCGGCTTCACCGCGCCGGTGACCGCGTTCACCGAGCAGACGTCGATGCGGTGGAGATCGCGGCTCGACCGGTAGAGGTACAGCGTGTCGGCGCTGTCGCCGAGCCACTTCGGTTCGGTCTTCTCGGCGGCGCGCTCGCGGGCGGTGGTGACGCCGGTCGCGATCTGCAGGCTCTGGTCCTTGAAGGCGTCGGCCTTGGCCGTCACGCGCTGCTTGCTCGCGCGATCGAAGATGAGCAGCTCCTCCTGGTCCACGTTCTCTTCACCGGGCATCGCGTAGCGGTAGGTCTCGAGCGTCGGCCGTGGCTGCGCCAGCGAGTTGATGACCCACAGGTCGCCCACCTTGCGCTGGTCGATCCGGACCATCGCGAAGCGGCTCGAGTCCTTCGCCCAGACGGCGCCGATCGCCGGCACGCGCGGGCCGTCCTTGTGCTTGGTGTCGCCCTTCTGGTCCTTCTTGAGCGTGGTCTTCGCCTCGTCGGTCAGCTGCCTCTCGAAGCCGTAGTGGTCCTCGCCGTCGGTGGTGAGCTGCACCTCCTGGATCTTCGCGTTGCCGAAGTCCTTCTGCGCCAGCTTGTAGTTCTCCGCGTCCATCATGAAGAGATTGTGGCCGCGGGCGAAGAGGATCGTCTTGCCGTCGGGCGAGACCTGCGCCCAGCCTGGCTTCTTCGGATCGGCCTTGTAGTCGGGCAGCAGTGCGATCCTGGTGGTCGCGAGGTCGTACTCGAAGTAGAGCGTCTTGGTGGTCTTCGGCTCTTCCTTCGGTTCGTCCTTCTTGGTCTCGTCAGTTTTCACGTCCTCTTTCCTGACCTCGTCTTTCTTCTGTTCCTCGGCCTTGACGTCCTTCTTCGCGGCGGCGGCCTGCTTCTCGTCGACCGGAGGCTTCTCGCCGATGATCTTCGCCTCCTTCGGCACCTCGACCTCGAACCGGATCGCCGTGTCGTTCTTCACCCACTTCATCGTCGTGGGCTGGATCGGCAGGTGCTGCGAATCGTAGGGAATGCGCGTGATGTTGGTCAGCATCGCCGCCAGCTTCGCGTTGTTCCAGAGTGGCGTCTTGGTCCGCTTGACCGGATCGACCAGGACGAACTGGCGGCCCTGCGACGTCTCGAACGCGTACCAGAAGCGGTCGCTCCCCTCGGCCCAGTGCGGGGAGACGCTGGTGTCGAACACGAGCTTGCCGACCTTCGAGGCCATCCACCGGGCCGCGAGGTCATAATTCGGCTTCGGAGCCACGCGCTCGTCGGTGGCCATCGTCCCGGTCGAGAGCGCGACGACGAGGAGCGCGAGAGTCAGCAGGAGAACGCGGCGGGGCCACAGGGGGCCGAACGCCAGATGACGCAGTCGCATAGGACGATCCTCCACGAAACGTGAGAGCACAGGAGACAGGCACGAAGGGGCGGGGAGATTGTAGTCCGGCGGGTTAAAATCCTGACATGAGACTCGCACTCGTCCAGCAGCGCGCCACTTCCGACAAAGCGGCCAATGTTGCCCGCGGGCTGGCGGCGCTCGAAGCCGCGGCGGCGGGCGGGGCCCAGCTCGTCTGCTTCGCGGAGCTGGCCTTCGAGCCGTTCTACCCGCAGCACCCGGCGGGACCGGACTTCGCGAGCCTGGCCGAACCGGTCCCCGGACCGGTCGTCGAGCTGTTTCAGCGGACGGCCGCCGAGCTCGAGATGGTGGTGGTGCTCAACCTGTTCGAGCGGGACGGGCATCGCACCTTCGACAGCTCGCCGGTCATCGACGCCGACGGCCGGCTGCTGGGCTGCACGCGCATGATTCACATCACCGAGTACGCCTGTTTCCACGAGCAGGGCTACTACACGCCGGGCGACACGGGCGCGCCGGTGTACGAGACAGCCGTCGGCCGAATCGGCGTCGCCATCTGTTACGACCGGCACTTCCCCGAGTACATGCGCGCGCTGGCGCTCGGCGGCGCCGAGTTGGTGGTGGTGCCGCAGGCCGGCTCTGTTGGTGAATGGCCGGAGGGGCTCTACCAGTCCGAGCTGCAGGTGGCGGCGTTCCAGAATGGGTACTTCACGGCGCTCTGCAACCGCGTCGGCGAGGAGGAGTGCCTGACGTTCGGCGGCGAGTCGTTCGTGTGCGCGCCCGACGGGTCGGTCATCGCGAGCGCGCCCGCGCTCGAGGAGACGATTCTCTACGCCGATGTCGACCTCGAGATGGTCGTGCGGTCCCACGCCCGCCGGCTGTTCATGAAGCACCGCCGGCCGGAGCTGTACGGCACGTGGCTCGCGAGGAGGTAGGACGGGGCTTCAGCCTTGCCTGAGGCAACCCTGAAGGGTCGCCCTCCAACGGCTGCCAGCTGTCAGCTATCCCGGTCCCTGTCCTCAGACCGCGATCCGCTTAGAGCTGCCTGAGTGCGTCGATCGTGCGGTCGATGACCTGCACCGGGAAGATGCCGCCTGCCTCGAACGTGGCGCGGCGCTCGGCCAGCCGGTCGGCCACTTCCAGGAAGCTCCTCGGGACCGGAAGCGCCGCCGAGCCCGTCGTCCTGAGCGCCGAGGTGTGCTCGAGCAGTTCGTCGATCTTCTCCACCGCCTTCCCCGCCACCATCGCCTGCGCGATGCCGGCCAGCAGCAGGTGCGGGTGGGCCGAACCGTCCGGGAGACGGAACTCAACGGTCTCGGGGCTGACCGACTGCCCCTTCTCGTCGGTCGCGACGATCGGCAGCCGGATGAGCGCGCGGCGGTTGTAGTGGCCCCAGGTCACTGTGCTCGGCGCTTCCTTCGCCTGGAGCAGCCGGACGAAGGAGTTGGTGGCCCGGTTGCCGAACGCCATCAAGGCGCCGGCGTGCTGCGCGAGGCCCGCGATGAGCCAGCGCGAGACGCCGTCCAGTTTGCCGTCCGGCGTGCTGTGCTTCTGGTGCACACCGCCGATGACGGGCGAGAGATGGAAGTGCAGGCCGCTGCCCGCGTGGCCTTTTCTGAGGATCGGATCGAAGCTGCACCGCCAGCCCGCTTTGTGCGCGAGGTTGCGCAGCAGCCACTGGGCGATGAGCACCGAGTCGGCCGCCTGCGGCAGCGGCTGCAGCGCCAGCTCGATCTCGTGCTGCTCCCAGATCCGCGCGTCCACCTCGTCGGGCTGGATGTAGCCGACCTCGCTGTGGCCGTACTTCACCGGGATGCCGATCTCCGACAGCATCACCATCGCGCGCCGGCGCAGCGGCTCGCCGAACACGAACGGCGAGCTGGCGTGGTAGCCGCGCTCGGTGGCGCCGTAGATGTCGGTCTCATCCGGCCGCTTGCCCAGGAAGAACTCAATCTCTCCGAGCGCCTGCAACTCCACGCCAAGCTCGGCCTGCAGGCGGGCGAAGGACCTGCGGAGGATCGTGTCCGGCGACTCGGGGAGCGACGCCCCGTCGCGGCCGATGTGCGCGCAGAAGACCACCAGCGTGGGATAGGAGGCGAACGGATCGACGAACGCCGTCGACAGCCGCGGTCGCAGCACCACGTCGGACGCCGTCACCGGGATGCCCATCGCCCCGAACAGGCTCGAGCCGTCCGCGCGCTCGCCGAACGACAGCACGTTGCGCAGGTGGACCTGATCGCCCGGCACGAAGTCCAGCGTCTTGAGCCACCCGTCGCCGCCCACGTGCATCAGGCTGACGAGCCTGATCCCCAGCCGCCCGACCACGGCCACCAGATCGTCAACCGTCCATTCGGTCGACGGCTTGCCGATGAGGCGTTCGAGGCGGCAGGCGGGCCAGAGCTGCAGGTCTTCCTGCGTGGTGACGACGGGGGCGGCGGTCGGCTTGAAGTCGGACATAACGGATGGGTCCCCGGGGACTTACGGCTCACGGCTCACGGCTCACGGTCCAGGGCTCAAGGCTCAGGGCTCAGGACTTAAGACTCACGATCCTATTCTTCGCGTATGACGATCGGGTCGATCTTCTTCTTCGCGAGCGCGGCGTTGAGCGGCGCCAGCTCCTTCGTCTTCGCGGCCTCGAACGTCGAGGTTGCGCCGTCGAGCTCGGCGGCCAGCACGGCCATCCGGTCGTTCTGGGACCTGGTCGGCCGGCCGTCGAAGCCGTTCACGTTTCCGTATAGCGTACCAAGTTCCTCGCGGAGACGCTCGTCTCCCGAGATCCCCTCGCCCTTGCTCGTGGCCACGAGCGACGTCCGCTGCTTCTCCATCGCCGCGGAGAACGCGTCGAGGCGCTTTCGCAGCGGATCGGTGACCGCGAGCTTCGCCGCCCGCGCCGCCACCTGGTCGCGGGCGCTCGTGATCCCATCGATGAGCCCCGTCGACCTCTCGACGAGCGCGAACAGCTTGTCCACCACCTCGCGCTGCGCGCGCCGGTCGGCCGCGGTCGCCTTCGTCCGCGGATCGGGCACGAGCTGCAGAGTGGTCGCGTAGGTGTCGGTGCCCTTGATCATCTTGACCGTGTAGGTGCCCTCGATCGCGCGAGGCCCCATCATCGCGCCCAGGTTGGGGATGATCCCGGTGCCGGGAGCGAAGTGCGGCGCGTCGGACCGCATCGTCCACTCCACGCGGTTGATCCCCTTCCGCTTCCCGCCGTTGATCGACGCCAGGCGCGTGCCGGCCGCGTCGTAGATCTCGAGCTTGAGGTCGCCGAACATGTGGCGCTTCTTGAGGTAGTAGGTGATGACGGCCGACTCGGCCGGGCTTCTGCCCACGAACTCGCCGTCGCCGGCGAACCCGAAGTCGCTCGTGCCGTCAACCATCCACTGCGGCCGCCCGTCGAGGAACGCGACGGCCGACTCGAGGACGGCCGGCGTCAGCTTGCGAAGCGGCGTGATGTCGTCGATGACGTAGAGCGCCCGGCCGTGCGTGGCCAGGACGACGTCGTGGTCGCGCGGATGGATCGCGATGTCCCAGACGGCGACGTTCGGGAGACCGGCGGTGAAGTGCGCCCACGCCTTCCCGCCGTCGATCGAGACGAACAGGCCGAACTCGGTGCCGGCGAAGAGCAGGTCGCGGTTGACCGGGTCCTGCTTCACGACGTGCGCGTAGCCGGTCACGTCGGTGGTGGCCAGGTTCTGCCAGGTCCTGCCGAAATCGGTCGTCCGGAACACGTACGACTTCATGTCGCCGGTCATGTGGCCGTCGAGCGTGACGTAGGCCGTCGCCTCGTCGAAGCGGCCCGGCTCGACCGACGTCACCCACGTGGCCTTCGGCACGCCCGGCAGGTTCACCGCGACGTTGGTCCACGTCTTGCCGCCGTCACGCGTCACCTGCAGGTTCCCGTCGTCGGTCCCGACCCAGACGACGTCGCCGTTCTTCGGCGACTCGCCGATCGCGAAGATCGTGCAGTGGTTCTCGGCGGTGGAGTTGTCGGGCGTGAGGCCGCCCGATTCGGACTGGCGCTGCTTGGCGGAGTCGTTCGTCGTCAGGTCGGGGGAGATCCGCTCCCACGACTCGCCCTGGTCGCGCGAGCGGAAGAGGAACTGCGCGCCGTAGTAGATCGTGCCGGGGCGCGTCGGGCTCATGTGGATCGGCGTGTTCCAGTTGAACCGGTACCTCGGCTCCCCCTTCTGCGGCGACGGCGCGATGTCCTTGCTCTCGAGCGTGGACCGGCGGACCCGGAACAGGTTCCCGCCCTGGATCTCGTCGTAGATGATGTCGGGGTCGGTCGGGTCAGCGAACGCCCAGAACCCGTCGCCTCCCGACAGCGACTGCCACAGCCTGTTTGGAATCCCGCCCGAGCGCCGAGACGGCCCGAACCACGAACTGTTGTCCTGCAGGCCGCCGTANNAGGCTGGCCACGAACCGCCACCCGGCGCCGCGGTCGAGCGAGACGTAGACGCCGCCGTCGGTGCCGACGATGAGTTGCTCGGCGTTCTTCGGGTTCACCCAGATGTCGTGCACGTCGCTGTGGTAGCTGGAGCCCATGATGCTCAGGCTGCCGAGACCGCTGAATGTCCTGCCCCCGTCGTTGCTGACGGCGGCGATCGTCCCCATCTTGTAAATCCGGTTCGGGTTCGACGGGTCGATCAGCATCCTCGAGAAGTAGAACGGGCGGTTGTTGACGAGGCTGGAGGAGTTGACCTCCGTCCAGGACTCGCCGTGGTCCTCAAACTTGTAGAGCGCGGTCTTCTTCGCCTCGACCGTCGCGTAGACGAGGCCCGGCTTCGACGGAGCCACAGCGAGCGCGATGCGCCCGAGGTCGCCCTCCGGCAGTCCCTTGCGGACCGGCTGCCAGGTCGTCCCGCCGTCGGTCGATTTGAACAGCCCGCTCTTCGGGCCGCCCGAGGTGAAGAACGACGGCGTGCGCCTGAACTGCCACATGGCGGCGTACAGCACGTTCGGCGCGCCGGCCTCCATCGCGAGGTCGGCGCAGCCGGTGTCGGGCGCCACGTACAGCACCTTGTCCCAGGTCTTGCCGCCGTCCTTCGTGCGGTACACGCCGCGGTCCGGGCTGTCGTCGAACAGGTGCCCGGTCGCGCAGACCATCACGGTGGCGCTGTCTTTCGGATCGACGAAGATGCGGGCGATCCGCTCGGTGGCGTCGAGACCGAGCTTCGTCCAGTTCTCGCCGGCGTCGGTCGACCGGTAGACGCCGTCGCCCACCGACACGCTGTTGCGCGTCCAGGTCTCGCCCGTGCCCACCCAGATCGTGGTCGGCTTCGACGGGTCCACGGTAACGGCGCCGATCGACTGGTTGTACTTGTCGAAGATCGGCCTGAAGGCGAGCCCGCCGTCCACCGACTGCCACAGGCCCCCGCCGGCCGTGCCGGCGTAGATCGTCAGGCGATCGCCGGCCACCGCGTCGACCGCCGTGATCCGTCCGCTCATCGTGGCCGGACCGATCGGCCGCGCCTCGAGGCCGCCGAGCGTGTCCGTGTCGAATTTCACGCCTTGCGCGAACGTCGGCGCGGCGCACACGAGTGCGACGGCCACCAGCAGGATGGCAAGCGGGACTCGCTTCATGGCCTGGCTCCTATTTCACCACCGGCATCTTGAACCGCGCGTCGTCGATGGGGACGTTGAGCTCGATCTTGTTGATCGTCATCTTCATCTTCTGCGGGTTGTCCTTCTGCCCCTGCTCCATGGCGTGCGGGAACATCAGCCCGCCGACTTCCTTGTAATCGCCGATCGTGCTCTCGCCCTCGACGTCGGTGCCGCGGACGCTGGTCTTGCTCTCGGTTCGCACCTCGAGGTACTGGTCGGCGTCGAGGTAGATGTATAAGAGGTCGCCGTTCTTCAGCGTCACCTTGAGCTTGTAGACGTCGCTCCCCTCGACCTTGTCCTTGCCCACCAGTTCGACCGTGTTCCCCTTGGCCTTGTAGTCCATTAGTGGGCCGTCGAAGTCGGACTGCTCCTCCATCTGCCGCATCGCGTCCTCGGGGAGCGGCTCGGGGTCCTTCCGGCCCTGGAACGGCATGAGCTGCCAGCCCACCTTGCCGTCGTAGGCCTGGACGCCCGTCATCCCCTGGATCGTGAACTCCATGCGCGCCAGGTTGGGCCGCTTCTGTTCGAGGATGAACGGCGCTTCCATGCCCGGGCCGACCGTCATCGTGCCGGTCATCCGGATGGTCTGCACCGCCTTGATCTTGTCGAGGCCGCCCAGGGCCTTGTAGTTCTTGGCGAGCACCTCGTCGAGGGTCTGCGCCGACGCGGGGACGGCCACCAGGGCGGCGAGGGCGAGCCCCGCCAGGATCTTGCGAAACATGAATCGGCCTCCTTCTGTGGATCGAGACACCGGTGGGTGATCGGGTCGAGACGTACCCATCGAGTTTATCTCTTGTGAGACGAGCGGGGCAGCCGGAAGTTCCCGGGGGGAAGAGGGCTCAAGGCTCAGGGCTCAAGGCTCAGGCCAGGAGACTCAGGGCTCAGGGCTCACGGTCGGACGGCGAGGACCGTACGTAGGACGGGCCTTCAGGCCTGCCGGCTTGGCATCGAGCCGTACGTAGGGCGGGCCTTCAGGCCTGCCGAACGCATGACGCGAGCACAATGTAGGCCGTCCCCTTCAGGGGCGGATCGGGAATTCCATCAGATAGCGCAGGGCTTCCCGCCGCCACCCGCGGTGGTCTTCTCGCGGGTTTTGGCGAGGCCTCGCCGAAGCGCTTCGCGCGAAGGCGGGCAGCCCTGCGCAGCAGGGACGGAACGCCGCCACAATGCGTCGCCGGCAGGGCCGGGCGCGTCGCTGCCGGCTCCGCCCGGTCGTGGCCTGTCAGTCACTCCGCGCTCGCCCCGCGAGCCGCCATCGCGACCGCCGACAGCAGGCGCGGCCTGGCCGCATAACAGTTGAAAGAGGAGCATGAAGGCGATTGCCTGGAGTGCCTTCATTTCCATCCCTCCATGATCGGACGGGCCATAGACGGAGGGCGCCGCAAAGATAATGCAGATCGTGACGCGCAGGACTGCCCTTCGACAAGCTCAGGGCACCCCGAGCAACGTCGAGGGGTGAAGCCCTGCGCTATCTGATTCAAAGTGCGCACGGCCGTCAGCCGCGGTCGTGACAGGCCATGAGCCGTGAGCCATGAGCCCTTTTCGTGTACCATACGCGCCGTCCGCCTCCGCCCCGCTATAGCCCAACGGGCGACGGCGGGGCCACGGCGGACAAGCCCCCGCCAAGGAGTCACGTCATGCGACCTCGCTCCACCATTTGTTTGGCAGCTGCTCTCATCCTCCTGCCTTCAGCCGTCGCCCTGGCGCAGAAGCCGGCTCCGGCACCCACTCCCGCCGACTACAGCAAGAGCCTCCACGTGACGAACCAGGGGCTCGTCTTCGCCTACGACCACGGGCTGCGCAAGCTGACCGGCTTCCCCGCCGACCGCCTCGGCTGCACGAAGGACGCCTGCCACGCGAGGACCTGCGGCGTCTGCCACGACGTCGATGCCACTGGCAAGGTCGTCTCCCCGGTGTCGCGGGCGAAGGCCGAAAAGGCGTGTGAGCCCTGCCACGGCGCGCCCGACCCGAAGGACGTGGACGTTCACGTGCGCAGGGGGATGACGTGCCTCGACTGCCACCCCGTGCGAGACATCCATGGCGACGGCACGCCGTACAACAGCGAGTGGCAGGAAGGGGCGGTGCAGACCCGCTGCGAGAACTGCCACAAGGATGTTTCGAAATCGCGCAGCCACACGGTGCACCAGGGGAAGGTGGACTGCAGCGCGTGTCACACGCACGAGATCCGGGCCTGCTTCAACTGCCACATCGACTCGCGCCTCGCCGGGGTGCCTGAGGCGTCCATCCGGCACGACGGCCCGGTGTACCTGGCCAACCACGGCGGCCGCGTGAAGCTCGCCAACGTGCTGACCTACGTCTACAAGAACGGGACGGCCGTCACGGTGGGCCCGGCCTTCGGGCACAAAATCGTCAAGGAAGGGCGGACGTGCGCCGAGTGCCACGGCACCGCCAATGTGAAGGCGGTCGTCGCCGGCACCTTCATCCTCTCGCGCTTCGAGCGCGGCGAGTTGACGACGGCCACCGGCATCGTCCCCGTCTCGAACCCGGCCGCGTGGAAGGTCGCCTTCCTCACCAAGGACGGCGCGAAGTGGGTGCCGCTCCCCAATCCGCAGCCTCCGGTCGTGGCGTTTTCGGGCTTCTCGTCGCCGCTGACGAAGGACCAGCTCGCCCGGCTCGCGGTAGAGAGGAAATAGGCCGTCAGGCCGACAGCGCGACGCGCGCCAGCCGGAAGACGACGCGGGGGAACCGCCGCAGGATGCGCCAGCGGGCCTCCGAGTACGGAATCGTGCCCATCGCGTAGGCGATGATGAGGTCCGTGACGTCGCGGCAGGCCTTCGCGTTTCTGACGATGCCGTCGATGCGGGCCGGGTCGCGGAACAGATATCGCTGGATGAGGAGGGAGTCGCGCAGTTCGCCGCCGATCTCCCTCCGCCACGCGTCTTCGTACCGCTCGGCCGCCGTCATCCCGCGGCGGGGGTCGTCGAACGCGGCGTCGGCGAGGATGGCCCTCGCCGCCAGCTCGCCGGTGACCATGGCGTAGTAGATCCCCTCGGCCGTGTACGCATTGACGAACCCGCCCGCATCGCCCGCGACGAGGGCCCGGCCGCGCCCGGTCCGGCGAATCGGGCCGCTCATCGGGATGCGGTACGGCGTGAAGTCGCCGCGGCTCGACGCGCCGGCCACCAGGCCGCGCCGGCGGAGTTCCCCGACGAACCGCTGCTGCATCTCGTAAGGCGTGACCGTGATGCGCGCGCGGAAATGGGATTGCAGGCAGCCGATGCCGACATTGGTGTGGTCGCGCTTGGGAAAGATGTAGCCATAGCCGTCCGCCCCGCCCTGCCCGTAGGACACCCAGAGCGTGTCGGGGTCGAGGGCGCGCAGCCGTTCCGTCGGCGCCTCCTCCATCATGTCCAGCGCCACGCTCGATTCGTCCCAGCCGGCGTGCAGCCCCAGTCTCCTCGTCACGACTCCATTGACGCCGTCGGCGGCCACCAGGTAGTCGGCGCGGAACTCGCGGCCGTCCCGCGCGACGACAAGCGCGCCGTCCTCGTCCGCCTCAGCCCTGGACACCCAGGCGTTCTCGACCAGGTCGGCCCCGGCTTCGACCGCCAACCGCGCCAGCAGGTTGTCGAACTCCGCACGGCGGATCGTCACGACGGCCGGCATGGGCGATGTCAGGACGACGCCGGCGCCTGACGGCCCTTCGAGGTAGAGGCGCGAAATCCGGTGCGTGGTGATTCGATCGAGAGCGGGGCCGAGGTGCGGGAACCGGACGAGCGCACGCGAGGTGAGGCCGCCGCCACACGGCTTGTTCCGCGGGAAGCGCGCGCGCTCGAGCAGGCGGACTCGGGCGCCGCCGAGCGACAGCGCCCGCGCCGCCGTGGATCCGGCGGGCCCGGCTCCGATGACGAGAACGGTCGGAGACACGGTCACTACGGTCGCGATGCCTTTCCGGCTCCAACGAGCCCCTGCTCGATATCCAGCAGGCGCTTCTTGCGCGCCTCTCCCCAATGATAGCCGCCCGGCGCTCCGCTTGCCGAAACGACGCGGTGGCAGGGGATGACGAGAGCGGCGTGGTTGACCGCGCACGCTCGCCCGACGGCGCGCGCCGCCCCCGGCTGGCCGATGGCCCGCGCCACCTCGCCGTAGGAACGGGTCCGGCCGAGGGGAATCCGCTGGAGGTACCGCCAGACGCGCCGCTCGAACGCGGTGCCCTGGACGTCGAGCGGCAGGCTCTCCGGCGGCCGCTGCCCCGCCAGGAAGTCGAGCAGGCTCGTCACTGCCGGCGACAGGCGGCCGAGGTCGCGGTCGATCGTCGCGCTCGGGTACTCGCGCCGGAGATCCGCCTCGAGGTCGCGGGCGGCGTCGCCGAGCTTGATGCTGCAGACGCCGCGTTCGGTGGCGGCCACGAGCAACTGTCCGAGCGCCGAGCGGACGACGGTGTAGTGAATGTGCATGCCCGATCCTCCGCGCCGATACGCGTCCGGCGTCATGCCCAGCTCCGCGTCGGAGCGTTCGTAGAGCCGGCTGCTCGATCCGTAGCCCGCTTCGTAAAGGGCGGCGGTGACCGGCTGGTTGTCGCGCAGCAGCGTCTTAAGGCGGCCGGCGCGTAGGGCCTCGGCGTACTGCTTCGGCGAGATGTCGAGCGTGGCGCGGAACGCGCGGTGAAGCTGGAAGGGGCTCACGCCGAGACGCCGGGCCAGGCCGGCGAGCGACGGCGGCCGGCCTTTGGCCGACGCCTGCACCATCGCGCAGGCGCGGCCGACGAGTTCGGACGTCGCGGCCGCGCGCGTCGCCTGCGACACGCCACGACCACTCGGGGACTGCGGGAGCGGGTTCGCCTCGATCGCCATAGGGCCATTCTCGACGCTCGGACGGAGAAGGTCTATCCGGTTATTGCAGCTCGCGACTGGCGGCCGGCAGGAAGCAGCAGGCGATAGGCATCTGCAGGGCGACCCTTTAGGGTTGCCTACCGGCGCGCCTGAACGCCTGCGCTATCTGGGAATCTCCGCAAGATCTGCAGATAGCGCAGGGCTTCAGCCCTCGACGTTGCTCGGGGTGCCCTGAGCTTGTCGAAGGGCAGCCCTGCGTTGACATGGCTGTTTCACACGATCTCGTCGTACTCCGCCGGATCGACAACCGCCTCGATGACGACCGGGCCGTCGGCGATGAGCGCCTGCGCGAACGCAGCGCGAAACGCGGTCTCGCTCTCGGCCACGACGACCGGCGCGCCGAACAGCGTGTCGCTCGCACGATAGCCGTCGCCGTAGAGCTGCACGCCCGACCACGCGAAATGCCGCCGCGTCTGCTTCACGCGGATGAGGCTCAGGTACCTGTCGCGAAAGACGACGAAGACGACCGGCAGGCGCAGCCGGACGGCCGTGTTGATCTCGCCCACCATCATCAGGTAGCCGCCGTCACCGAGACACGCCACCACCTGCCGCCCCGGGCAGACCAGCCTGGCGGCGATCGCGGCCGGGATCGAGAAGCCCATCGAGGACCAGCCGTTCGACACCAACAGCATCCCCGACCGCGGCACCGGCCACTGGGCCGCCACGATGTGCGTGTGGGCGCCGACGTCGCAAGTCAGAATGCCGCTGGCGGGCAGCCACGCCCGCAGGAGGTCCACGACCTGGTGCGGATGAAAGCGCCGCGAGGTCGGCCGCAGGCTCTTGGCGAGTCGGACGCGAAACCGCCGGATCGCCTCAAGATCCCAGGCGGTCCGGCCGCGCCCCGCCGCATTCAGGGCGTCCAGGGCCGTCCCGTGGTCGCCCGTCAGCTCCGCCGCCACCCGGACCCGAGAGTCCGCGTCGGCCGGCTCGCGGTCCAGATGGATGAGGGGCACATCCGGCATCCAGTCCTCGTAGCCGATCTCGACCGTATCGTAGCCGATGCCCAAGACGAGGTCGGCGTCCTTCAGGAAGTCTTGGACCCAGCGATACCGCGCGCGGCCGACGACTCCGATACACAGGGGATGACCGTCCGGGATCACCCCTTTCCCCATCATGGTGGTCACATAGGGAATCCGATGGCGCTCCAGGAAACGCCGGATGGAACGCCCGAGGCCCGACCTCGCCGCGCCGAGGCCCAGGGCGGCTACAGGGCGTCTCGTCCGACCGAGTGCCCTCACGGCGCCCGGAAGTTCCCGCAGCCGGACCCGCTCCTCTCGGAGGGGTCGGCAGGGCGCCGTCCGCTTCTCCGTCGCGGAAGCGACGGCGAAATCTTCCAGGAGATCCAGGTGAACCGGCCCCGGCGGCTCGGCCAGGGCTAACCGGACGGCGCGATCCAGCGTCTCGAGGATCCGCCCAGGCGCCAGCAGGAAGCTCCCCTTGGTGAGCGGCCTGAAGAGCTGCTGGTGGTCGACGTGCATCTGGACGCGTCGGCCGAACTGGCCCGACGGGACCTGGCCCGTCACGATCAGGCACGGCGAGCGATCCAGGAAGGCGTCCCCAACCTCCGTGGTCAGGTTCGTCGCCCCTGGCCCCAGGGTGGCCAAGGCCACGCCGGACACACCGGTGAGGCGACCGACCACGTCGGACATGAAGGCGGCACTCATTTCGTGGCTCACGAGGACGAAGCGGATTCCGTACGCCTCCAGGGCCTCGACCGTCGCCAGAATCTGGCCGCTGAGAATATCGAAGACGTAGCGCACCCCGATGGCCTTCAGCCGCCT
>PMKG01000414.1 GCA_003157675.1 Acidobacteriota bacterium | reverse complement strand
GATCAGGGATCGGGGGTCAGGGACGAGGGACTCGCGGCGCTGCGCCGCGACCTGCTCGACGCGCGGGACGCCCGACAGGCCGCACTCGACCGCCTGCGCGGCGCCGACGGCCCGGTCGTCTGCCTGTCGGTGAGCGTTCCGGGGCTCGACAAGCACCGGCCCGGCCTCGCCGCCCTGCAGCGCCTGGCCGCGGAGGCGCTCGAGCGGACGCTTCAGGTCACGCCGCTCGAGTCCGGGCGCGACGCGGCTGGTCCGTGGGCGGCGTTTCGCGTGTCGCTTTCACCGGAGCGCGCCAAGCGCGCCACCGTCGATCTCGAGGAATTCCTTGCGGCCGGCCGGCTCATCGATCTCGACGTCTACGACCCGGCGGGCGCGCAGGTCGATCGGGCGTCGCTTCACCTGCCCGCGCGCCCGTGCCTGCTGTGCGACCGTCCGGCCGTGGAGTGCATCCGCCACTCGCGGCACGTGACGACCGACCTGTCGGCTGCGGCGGACAGACTCCTCGTCCGGGTGCTCGCCTCAACGCTGGTGGCCGGCGCGCGGATCGAACTCGAGCTGACACCCAAGCCCGGCCTGGTCGACCGGCTCGATTGCGGGTCGCATCCGGACCTGTCCTTTGACCTGATGTCCCGGTCGATCGACCTGCTGCCGGCGTATTTCGAGGACGTGCTCGACCACGCCTCCTCTCCCGACCTTGCGGCGCCGGTCGAGGCGGGCGTGCGCGCCGAGCGACGCATGATCGAGACGGTCGGCACGAACACGCACAAGGGCTACATCTTCCTGGCCGGACTCGTCCTGCTCGCGGCCGGGACGGCCGCTCGTCCGGACGATCTACGGCGACAGGTGACCGGCATAGCGGAGCGGATCCTCGCCCCCCGCTTCGGGCAGGACGGTCCGGATCGGGCCGGCGCCAGGTCGCACGGCGCGCGCATCAGGGCCGATCACGCCTTGGGCGGCATCTACCGCGAAGCTCGTCTGGGACTTCCCTCGATCTTCGACGCCGGGCTGCCGGTGCTGACGACGACGCCCGTGCCTTCCGGGCGCACCCAACACCGTCTGATGGCCGTCCTGATGCAGACGGTCGAGGATACGACGGCCGTGCACCGATGCGGCCTCGCCGGGCTCGCCCGACTTCGGAACGATGGCGCCACCCTCCAGCGCCTTGTCGACGGTGGCCGCGACTACCTTCCCTGGCTCGCCGCCCTCAACGACGACTACCGGCGCCTCGGCCTGACCATGGGCGGGGTGGCGGATTGCATGGCGTTGTGCTTCGGGCTCCACGATTGGCTCGAGACGTACCCTTCGACTCGCCCAGGGTAGAGCCTGACGCTCGCTCAGGGCACCCCGAGCGAAGTCGAGGGGTGGTCCCGCCGTTCGAGCCGGGCGCTGATCTATGATGATGGTGCCTTGCTGCCTTCACGTTCCCGACTCATCGTCGCGGGCGCCCTGGTGCTCGTTGCCGGCGCGACCGCCGGAGCGCGCCAGGGATCGTCCACGCACGCCGCCGCGCCGTTCACGGTGATCTCCGCCGACCTCAGGCGCCCGCTCCCGGCCACGCTCGTCGGCAGCGACGTGATGGTAGGGCTCGATGACCTGGCGGCGATCTTCCAGTTGTCGGTCAAAGAGGACACGCTGGCCGGCGGCCTGACGGTGACCCACAAGGGCAAGAGTGTCATCCTCACGCCGGGCCAGCCGCTCGCCTCCGCGGCGGGACGCATCGTCTCGCTACCCTGCCCGCCGTCCCGCGACGGCCGCCGGTGGCTCGTGCCGGTCGAGTTCATCAGCCGGGCGCTCTCGGTGGTGTACGACCAGCGCCTCGATGTCAGGAAGAGCTCGCGGCTCGTGCTGGTCGGGACCGTGCGCGTGCCGCGCGTGGCCGTCCGGGAAGACGTCACCGGGCCGCAGACGCGCGTGACGCTGATGGTCAGTCCGAAGACGTCCTACACGATTGCGCAGGACGCGACCCACGTGCTGGTGCGGTTCGACGCCGACGCGCTCGACCTCACGCTTCCGGCCGCCGGTCCGCAGGGGATGGTGCAGGCCATCCGCGCGAGCGAGACCGGCGCGACCGTGTCGATCGACGTCGGTCCGCGCTTCGGGTCCTACCGCGGGTCCTTCGTTCCGCAGGAAGACGGCGGGCAGGTGGTCCTCGACCTGCTGCCGGCGTCCGCCGAGCCAGCCTCGCCACCGTCATCGCGCGGCGGCGCCCCGCCGTCGGGAGCTCCGCAGGCCACGGAGCTGTCATCGCCCCCGGTTCAGCCCGCGGCGGGCGGCCTGAGGACGATCGTCATCGACCCGGGCCACGGAGGTGACGAGACGGGAGTCAAAGGCGCCAACGGGGCGCTCGAGAAGGACATCACGCTCGCCATCGCGCGCCGGCTCAAGGCGCTGCTCGAGAGCCGGCTCGGCGTCCGCGTGCTGCTGACCCGGGACGGCGACCAGACGGTCGCGCTCGACGATCGCGCGTCGCTCTCGAACAACAACATGGCCGACCTGTTCGTCAGCCTGCAGCTCAATGCTTCGGTGCGCCTGGAGCCGAGCGGCGCCCAGATCTATTACTTCTCGGCCGAGCAGGCACCGAACGCGGCCGCCAGCCGCCAGACGCTGCCCGCGCTGGGCGTGGGATCGCGGACGATCGAGATGATCCCTTGGGAGCTGGCGCAGCTGTCCCACGTCAACGAGTCGGCGCTGCTGGCCGCATCGCTCGAGGAAGCGTTCCAGGGGCGCGTCCGCCTGAGTTCGCGGGCGATCGAACAGGCGCCCCTGCGCGTCCTGGCGGGCGTCAACATGCCCGCCGTGCTCATCGAGGTCGGCTTCCTGACGAACCTCGACGAGGAGAAGCAGCTCCTGTCGGACGCGTACCAGAACACCGTCGCGCAGGCGATTCTCGACGGCCTGGTTCGCTTCCGTGAGCGCGTCGACCAGGCGAAAGGCCAGGAGGGTGCGCCGCCGCCGATACCGGACCCGGTTCGGAGGCGCCCATGACACGCGGCCGCGTGCTGGCGTGGACGCTCGTCGTCACGCTCACCGCCATCCTGCTCGGGGCCGTGTCGCTCTTCCTGCCGCGCTGGCTGGCGGAGACCGGAGAGCCCTCGGCCACGGCCGAGCCGCCGGCGCCGCCCGCGACGCCGATGATCAAGGCGCGGCTGTTCTACGTCGCCGACGACGGGCTGCGGCTGGTGGGGGTCGAGCGCGAGGTCCCGTTCGGCGAGGGGACGCTGATGCAGGCGCGGCGGATCGTGGAGGCACAACTCGAGCGGCCGGCCGCACCGCTCCTCAGTGCCATTCCGCAGGGCACCCGGTTGCGGGCGATCTACATCGACGGCCAGGGCGAGGCGTTCGTCGACCTCAGCGCCGAGGTGTCGTCGGCGCACACGGGCGGCGCGCTCGACGAGATTCTCACGGTATACTCCATCGTCAATGCGGTGACAACGAACCTGCCCGCCGTGAAGGCGGTGCAGATCCTCGTGGACGGCCACGAGGTGGACACGCTGGCGGGCCACGTCGATCTCCGACGGCCGCTGCCGGCCGGCACGTCATGGATCCAGGAGCCGGGTGCGCCCGCACAGCCGCCCGGGACCGTGCCGACTCCGCCCGAACCGAACGCGCCGGCGCCGCCGCGTGAGACCGCGCCGATCAAGTAGGGGGACCCGACATGCCTCGCCTCGACAGCCGTGCCGTCAACGCCCTTCGCCCGGTCCGGATCACGCCGCATTACATCAAGCACGCCGAAGGGTCGGTCCTCATCGAGGTCGGCGACACGCGCGTGATCTGCACGGCGAGCGTCGAGGACCGCGTGCCGCCCTTCCGCCGCAACTCGGGCAAAGGCTGGGTGACGGCGGAGTACGGCATGCTCCCGCGCGCGACGACGACGCGCAACCAGCGCGAGGCGAGCGCGGGGAAGGTGGGCGGCCGGACGCAGGAGATCCAGCGGCTCATCGGCCGCTCGCTGCGCGCGGTGACGCGACTCGAGGAGATCGGCGAGCGGACGATCTGGGTGGACTGCGACGTCATCCAGGCGGACGGCGGCACGCGCACGGCCGCGATCACCGGCGGGTTCGTCGCGCTCATGCTCGCGCTGCAGAAGATGCGGGAGGCCGGCCAGCTGACGACGATGCCGGTGCGCGACTTCGTCGCGGCGACCAGCGTCGGCATCGTCGAGGGCGAGCCGCGGCTCGACCTGGCGTACGAGGAGGACTCTCGCGCCGACGTCGACATGAACATCGTCCAGACCGGCGACGGGCGATTCATCGAGGTGCAGGGGACCGCGGAGGCGGCGCCGTTCGGCCGCGAGGCGCTGCTCTCGCTGCTCGATCTCGCGCAGGAGGGAATCCACCAGCTCAACGCCCTCCAGCGGGAGATCGTCGGGCCCCTGTCGTGACCACGCTCGTGCTGGCGACGACCAACGCCGGCAAGCTGCGCGAGATCCGCGACGTCCTCGCCGGCCTCGCGATCGAGGTCCGCGCGCTCGCCGACTTCCCCGCCATCGCCGAGCCCGAGGAGACCGGACGCACGTTCGAGGAGAACGCCCGCGCCAAGGCCCTCTACTACGCGGGCGCGACCGGCGCGCTCGTCGTCGCCGAGGACTCGGGCCTCGAGATCGACGCGCTCGACCGGGCGCCCGGCGTCTACTCCGCGCGGTTCGGCGGCGATCGGGCGCCCACCTACCCGGAGAAGTTCGCGCTGGTCTACCGGATGCTCGACGAGCGCGGCGCGCCCGAGAGCACGGCGCGCTTTGCGTGCGCACTGGCGCTCTCGCGGCCGGGCGAGATTCTCTTCGAGGCGCGCGGCACGATCGAGGGACGCATCACCTCGCCCCCGCGCGGAAGCGGCGGATTCGGCTACGACCCGATCTTCTTCTATCCCCCGTTCGGCTGCACGCTGGCCGAGGTGCCGGCCGAGCGGAAAACGTCGGTCAGCCACCGGGGACAGGCGTTCAGGAGGCTCGGGGAGTACTTGGAGGCTCAGGGCTCAAGGCTCACGGCTCAAGACTCAAGGCTCAGGGTAGAGAACGTGCGTAGGGCGACCCTTTAGGGTTGCCGGCTGCTCAGGGTTTACGGACGAGGAGCGAGGGCCGGAGACCATGCTGGAGAACGTTCGCCTCGACGTCTGGCTCGACGTGGCCTGCCTGTTCAAGACGCGGTCCGAGGCGCAGAAGGCCTGCCACGGCGGCAAAGTGGACGTCAACGGACAGCCCGGCAAGCCTCATCGCCAACTGCACGTCGGAGACGAACTGCGCATCACGCGCCCGCCCGGCCGCCGCCAGGTGGTCGTCGTGACGGTCCTGGCCGACACGCACGTTCCCAAGGCCGAGGCGCACACGCTGTACGAGGACCGGACGCCGCCCCCCACGCCCGAGGAGATCGAGCAGCGCGAGATCGCGCGGGCCTTCCGCCAGTCGTTCGGCTCGCGTCCGATGCGGGCGCCCGACAAGCGGGAGCGCCGCACGCTGAGGAAGATGAAGGAACATGGAGGCTGAGGTGCGCATCCGCGCTGTCGTCGCCTGGGCCGTCCTGATCGTTGCCGGGAGCGTCCTCGCGGGATCGTGGGGCGCGCCCGCCCTCGCACAGACGACGGGGAGGTCGCTGCCGCGCGTCTACGTCTTCACCGACGTGGCGAAACCGGGGCAGCCCGCCCTTCCGGGACAGGACGCGCGCCGGGCCTCGGTCGACGACCTGCGAGAAGAGCTCCGCAAGAGGCCGGGCCTCCTCCGGGTCGTGGACATCCCGCTCGACGCGGACGTCTATGTCGAGGTCGTCCGGCGCGAAGCGCTGTCGGGCTCGCGGTGCCTGCTCACGGTACGGCTTCGCCCCGCGGGACTGACCACTGGCCGGGAGTTCCAGGGAGAAGGACCGACCTGGAAGGAGGCGGCACTGCTGGTGGCGGACTCCGTCCGGCGGTGGGTCAACGAGAATCTCTCTCCATCTGGCGGGCAGGTCGATCATGACGCGCTGGCCATCGCGGATTACGACAAGGTGCTGAGCCTGAGCCCCACCAGCACGGACATCTTCTGCACGCGCGAACTGGTGAAGTTCGCGTCGCCGAACTGAAGCGGCTCGGAATCAAGTGGGGCGGCCGGCCGACGTTTCCGACCTCACGATCGGTCGAGTATGATGGGGGACGTTACCTCGAGGTTCCCACCGCGAGTCGGGGCGTAGCGCAGCCTGGTAGCGCGCCTGCCTTGGGCGCAGGAGGTCCCGGGTCCGAATCCCGGCGCCCCGACCAACACCACCATTAGTTGCTCAGGAAATCGAGAGATTCCTTCAGCAAAGCGGAAGCGCCCGGCTACCGCCATCGACCAGAGACGGTCGACGTCCGTGTGCGGTAGTCCGCGGTCAGCGTTGGTCCCCATCCGCCAGGACTGCCACACGCGGACGTCACGCCACTCGCAACGCTTTCGCTACCACTCGCGGCGCGCGCTCGATGACCATCAGGTATGCGCGTGTCGGCCCCTCGGGTTCCCGCTTGCCCTGTTCCCAATGGCGGAGCGTATTGATGCTGAAGCCGAATCGCGCGGCAAACGCCTGCTGCGTCATTCCCAACTTCGTGCGAATGGACTTGACGTTGACGTGGGCAGGCACGTGAACGCGGTAGCCACGCCGCGCACCGGCCTTGGCATAGGACACGGCCTGACCGAGTCCCGTGCGAATGCTGTCGGCAGCCTTGCTCATGGTTTCGTTCTCCGGTAGGTCTCCACCAGGGCCTTCGTCAATCCCCGCAGGTCGTTCCGGTCCGCCTGCGTCAGGTCGCTTCGTTCGTTCTTCGCGAACACTGTCAGCGCGAACAGCGGCATGTTGGCCGAGTGGTAGAAATAGATGACTCTCGCCCCGCCACGCGTGCCTCGCCCCTCGAGCCCCCAGCGGAATTTGCGCACACCGCCCGTGCCCTGAATGAGATTGCCGGCGGTCGGGTGGGTCGAGAGGTAGGCGACCAGCGCGTCGCGCGCTTCGTCGGTCATCAGCCTATCGGCGCGCCTCAGGAATTCGGGCGTCTCGACAATGGTGACGAGAGAAGCCCCAGCCACGTTGTCAGTGTAGTCCATTGGACTACTCATTGTCGATGGGCGCAGGAGACGGCCGACGCCGAGGAGTCCAGAGGAACCTGAGAGGCCGTGGTACCCTCCTATGTCGTGGTGACGACACCAGGACGGAACGACCCGTGTCCCTGCGGTAGCGGCCGAAAGTACAAACACTGTTGTCTTGAAGCCCGCGGCGACGTCGAGCGGGAGTGGCGCAGCGTCCGCGAGGCAGAGGGACACGTCGTCCCCCAATTGCTCGAATTCGCGATCGACCGCCTGGGAAAGGCCGGAATGGGAATGGCCTGGAAGTACTTCTGCGCCGGGACCGTTCCGCTCGAGCACGCGGCAGAGGACCCGGATTTCGAGCAGCTCTTCCTCATCTGGTTCCTCTTCGACTGGCAGAAGTCGGGCACCTCATTCACGCGCTCGACGCGCAAGTGGCCTGCCAGGCCCATTGCTGCGACATTCCTCGACGAGCGGGGCCTGATCCTCCCGCCCCTCGATGAACGCGTCGCACGCGCGGTGCTGGCCGCGCCACTCTCCTTCTCGGTGGTCGAGGCAGTGGCGCCGGGGCGGTCCATCGACTTGCGGGACATCCTCACCGGCGCTCGCCAGACGGTGCTCGAGCGGAGCGCCTCGCAATCGGTTGAGGCCGGTAGCATCCTCTTCGCGAAGGTCCTGACCGTTGACTCCGTGTCCATCATGTCGGGCTCGGGCCACTGGTTGATCCCGCCCGTCTTTCACAACCGGCTCATCGACCTTCGCCAATCCTGGGCGACCGGCGCCACGAGTCTCGATGGGCAGCAGGTGAGAGCGCGCCACGCGGAGCTGGTGGCCTTCTATCGCTCCATCGTCGACGAACTGGAGAACCCCACGCTGCCGAGACTCCAGAACACCGACGGCGACCCGTTGGCGCCGACGAAGCTGGAGTTCGAGCTTCGCTGCTCCCAGGCAGAGGCCGTCGAGCGGCTCGCGCCGCTGGCGTACGGCCACGGTCTGGATGACCTCCTGGCGGATCCCGAGGCTGGATCCGCCGGAGGCGTGGAGTACGTGGTGCCCTGGCTGGTGCCGGGGAACCGGATGCACACCGATTGGGAGAACACCTCGCTCGGAACGATCAGGGTTGCCTCGACAAGACTTGAAGCCGAGGTGAACTCGGAGCGTCGCGCCCGGCGGCTGAGGAAGGAGGTCGAGCGTCGGCTGCGGGGCCAGGTCCTGTTCCTGCGCCAGGAGACAACGAGCGTCGAGGCGCTGCTGCGCGAGCGGGACGGGGCGGAGTCCCTCGCCGCAAGGAAGGAGCACGACGACCTCCAGAAGCACCCGGAGGTCAGGGCTCGCTTGCAGGAGATGGAGGAACGACACTGGAAGGCGTGGCTGGATCAGCCAGTCCCGGCATTGGGCGGCCTGAGTCCGCGGGCGGCAGCCGCGACTCCCATCGGACGAGAGCGGCTCGAGGCGCTGCTGAACGACTTCGAGTACAGGAACAGGCAGCGGGATCGGGACCAGCGCGCCGACATCGGTCGGCTGCGACGGGCGCTCGGCCTCGATTAGGCGACGCGCACAGGTGTGATGCGGCGGACGTCGTCCGGGCGCCACCTCGTCCGTGCCGGGCTGCTGATTCTGTCAGCCGCGCGAAGTGAGTCGCGGTAGGATGGGAAACGGGTCAACCACAACGCTGAACGTCACACGCTCGACGTGTTCTCACCTGGGCGCGCAGCCCCCATCTGCGCAAGGAGGAGACAATGTACGTCGTCGTCAACCACGTGATCAACGACACCTCGAGGTTCTGGGCAGCCGCGCAGTCGGTCACTTCGGGTCTGCCCGCCGGCCTCAAGGTCATCCACACCTTCCCCTCCCCGGACGGTCGCAAGGCGGTGTGCGTGTGGGAGGCGGACTCGGTTGAATCGGTGCGCCGCTTCCTCGACCCGGCCACCGCAGGTATGGCGCGCAACGACTACTTCGAGTCGCCGAACAAGGAAGGGATGGGAATGCCGTCGCTGACGCGCGCCGCTGGCGCGTGATGAGCGAGCGCCCGCACTTGGTGCGGACAAGCGGCGTGCGGACCGGGTGAGGGCGAGGCTGCGGCCTCGCCCTCGCCGTTTCACCTCAGCGTTTCGGCGACTCCTCGGTGGTCACCTGGAAGCGTCGGATGTTCGAGTAAGCCGCCTGGCACTCCACCCGGCGCGTCGCGCTGGAGTATACCTCGCGCATCTCGGCCGGCACCCACGTC
>PMKG01000301.1 GCA_003157675.1 Acidobacteriota bacterium | reverse complement strand
CCCAAGGACGGCCCGTCGGCCGGCGTCACGATGGCCGTGGCGCTCTGCTCTGAGCTCTCCCGGCGGCCGGTGCGCGGCGACCTTGCCATGACCGGCGAGATCACGCTGTCGGGCCGCGTGCTGCCGGTCGGGGGCATCAAGGAAAAGGTGCTCGCGGCGCGCCGCGTGGGCCTCCGCGAGGTCATCCTGCCGCTGCGCAACGAGCGGAACGTCCTCGAGGATCTGAGCGAAGACCTGCGACGCGACATGACCGTGCACTTCGTGACGACGATCGACGAGGTGCTGGACCTGGCGCTCACGCCGCGTGCGGCGGAGGCGACGCCCGCGTCGCCGCCCGAAACCGGCGAGCTGCAGCCGAGCACCGCCTCCTGAGCGGCAGGCGAGGATGGCGGCCATCGTCTACTCGCCCCGCTACCACATCAACCTCGGCCCGCACGTCTTTCCCACCAGCAAGTACCCGCGGCTCCACGACGCACTCGTCGCGCGCCACCTCGCGGCGACGTCCGACTTCGTCGAGCCGGCGGCGGCGTCGTGGGACGACCTGGGCCTGGTCCACACGGCCGACTACCTCGGGAAGCTGCGGGACGGCACGATGAGCCTCGAGGAACAGGCGCGGCTCGAGCTCACGCCGACGCCGCTGGTGGTCGAGGGGTTCCGCCTGATGTGCGGCGGCACGGTGCTCGCCGCCCGTTTCGCGCTCGGCCTGGCCAACCCGCCGGAGACCGTGGGCCGTTCCGACGGCGATCCCGGCCGCCGTCGCCCGACGCGGAGCCTTGGCCTCCACCTCGGCGGCGGATTCCACCATGCGTGCGACGACCACGGCGAAGGCTTCTGCATGTTCAACGACGTGGCGGTGGCCATCCGGGTCCTGAAACGCGACCGGGCCATCTCGCGGGCGGCCATCGTCGACTGCGACGTGCACCAGGGGAACGGGACCGCGTTCATCTTCGCCGGCGACCGCTCGGTGTTCACCTTCTCGATGCACCAGGCGCGCAACTACCCGGCGTTCAAGCCGCCGAGCTCGCTCGACATCGACCTGCCCGACTATGCCGACGACGAGCAGTACCTGCGGCATCTGAGCGGAGCGCTGCCGCGCGTCCTCGCGTCGGGGCCCGACATCGTCTTTTACCTGGCGGGCGCCGACACGTTCGAGGAAGACAAGCTGGGCGGGCTGAGCCTGACCAAGGAGGGGCTGCGACGGCGCGACCGCCTGGTGTTCGCCGCCGTGCGGGAGCTGAACCTGCCCGTGGTGGTGACGCTCGCCGGCGGGTACGCGCAGGACGTCGCCGACACGGTCGACATCCACGCGGCGACGATGGAAGAAGGCATGAGGACGTTTGCGATCTGAGGATGGGGGGCACGGTGGACGAAGAGCGGGGGACGCTGCTGGCGCATGAGGAGATCTACCATGGGCGGATCTTCACGCTCGTGCGGGACCGCGTGCGGTTGCCCAAGGGGATCGAGACCACGCTCGAAGTCGTGAGGCATCCGGGGGCGGTCGTGCTTCTGCCGATGCCTGACGCGGGCCACGTCATCCTCGTGAAGCAGTACCGCTATGCCGTGGACCAGTGGGTCTGGGAGCTGGCGGCCGGCACGTTGAAGCCCGGCGAAGATCCCGAGGCCGGCGCGGTGCGCGAGTGCGAAGAGGAGACCGGCCTCGCGGCCGGCAGGACCGAGTTCCTCGGCGCCTTCTACCCGACGCCCGGCTACTGCGACGAGAAGATGAACGTCTTCAAGCTCACCGAGCTGGCGCCGCCGGCCGGCCGGCCGGCAGCCAGCCAGGACGATGACGAGGACGTCCGCGCGAGCTGCTTCGCGCTCGACGAGGTGCGCGCGATGATCGGCAGGGGCGAGATCGTCGATCTCAAGACGGTTGCCGGGATCTTATTGCTCACACAGGGCTGAAGCCCCGTGCCGACCGATGAACCTCGGCAGCGGCGTCCGGGCAGGGACACAGGCACAGACAGAGACGGAGAAAGTGAGACTGTTGCCCAGAATCAACAGATAGCGGAGGCCTTCAGGCCTGCGCCTCGTCGCGCTCCAGGAGCTCGTCGAGCACGCTC
Source organism: Acidobacteriota bacterium (assembly GCA_003157675.1). Classification (GTDB taxonomy): domain Bacteria; phylum Acidobacteriota; class Vicinamibacteria; order Vicinamibacterales; family Fen-181; genus FEN-299. The sequence continues at coordinate 15,654 of PMKG01000301.1, read as the reverse complement.
TGGAGGTCCGGCGGCAACGGGCAGGTGAACTCCATCCGTGTGCCCTCCCGCGGATGGGTGAACGACAGGCGCGCGGCGTGAAGGAACGGGCGCTCGAGCCGCTCGACGGCGCGCAGGGCTCCCGGCATCCGGTGCCGGACGCCGCCGTAGGTCGCGTCGCCCACTATCGGGTGGCCGATGGCGCTCAGGTGGACCCGGATCTGGTGCGTGCGGCCGGTGGCGATCGCGACGTGCACGAGCGTCACACCGCGCAGGTCGCGCGCCGCGGTAATCCGCGTCACCGCCGTCCTCGCCCGCCGCGCCCGGGTCGACATCTTCTCGCGGTGGACCGGGTCGCGCCCCACCGGGAGATCGATCCGGCGCCCGGCGTGCACGTCGCCCCAGGCCAGCGCGACGTACTCCTTCTCGACTTCGCGGTCCTGGAACTGGCGGGTCAGTTCGCGGTGCGCCGCGTCGTTCTTCGCCACCACCATCAGGCCTGACGTGCCCCGATCGAGCCGGTGCACGATCCCCGGGCGCTGCTCGCCGCCGACGCCGCTCAGGTTGTCGGCGTAGAACAGGAGCGCGTTGACGAGCGTACCCTCGGCGTGCCCCGCCGCCGGGTGCACGACCATTCCCGCCGGCTTGTCCACCACGATCACATCGTCGTCCTGGAAGAGGACGGGGAGGTCGAGGTCCTGCGCGGCCGGCGTCGCGGGGGCCGCGTCGGGGATCTCGATGGTGACCACATCGCCGGCTTTAAGTGAGGAGTTCGGCTTGGCGGTCCCGCCGCGGACGGTGGCGCCGCCCTCCTTGATGACGCGCTGCAACTGGGAGCGCGAGTGCTGCGGGAGCAGACCGGCGAGGTAGACGTCGAGCCGCAGGCCGACGCTGTCCGGGTCGACGGTGAATTCGTGCCGTTCCATGGACGATTTAGGGTGCGGCCGCGTCCCGGTGGTTGCCGATTCCGAGCATGTCGAGCATCATCCCGATCACGCCGACGGTAATCGCCGAATCGGCCACGTTGAACGCCCAGAAGTGATACTGCCGCCAGTAGACGTCGACGAAGTCGACGACGACGCCCGCCGTCAGCCGGTCGATCAGATTGCCGGCCGCCCCGCCCAGGATCAGCGCCAGCCCGAACCGGGCCAGCCGCTGGTGCGGCGAGAGGCCGGCGGCGAACGCGGCGATGCTCACCAGCGCGATCGTGGAGACGAGCGCGATGACGGCCGCCTTGTGCGGGAAGCTGACCGCACTGAGGATCCCGAACGCCGCGCCGCTGTTCTGCACGTGCGTCAGGTCCAGCAGGTCGGGGATGATGGTGCGGCTGGCGTGCACGGGCACGTAGGCCCGCACGAGCGCCTTGGTCACCTGGTCGAGCGCGATGATGGCGCCGGAAGTGCCCAGCGTCGCCGCCGACAGACGCTTCATGGACGCGCCTCCGACAGCGCCGCCTCACACCGCGGGCAGAGGCCCTGGCGCGCTTCGGCGTGGCTCACGTCGGGCACGTACCGCCAGCACCGGTCGCATCGGATGCCCTCGGCGCGCGACACGACGATGGTGACGAAGCTCGTCTCCGACTCGCGGTAGACGGCTCCCTCCTCGCCGCCCGCCGGCGCGTCGCTCACGACGGCCTCCGACGTGATGAAGAGCGTGGGCAGATCGTCGCGGTGCCGCTGCAGCAGCGCGGCCAGCTCGCCCGCCGCCCGCAGCTCGACCCGGACCTCGAGCGACTTGCCGACCACCTTCGCCTTGCGCAGCCGCTCGATCTCGACGTTCACCGCGTCGCGCACCTGCATCAGCCGCTGCCACCGCCCGGTCAGCTCGGCGTCGAGCAGGGCGTCGAGACCGGTGGGGAAGTCCGAGAGATGCACCGAGTCGTCCCGGGTGCCGGGCAGGAAGCGCCACAACTCGTCCGCCGTCATCGGCAGGATCGGCGCGATGAGCCGTGCCAGCCCGTCGGCCATGATGTACAGCGCCGTCTGGGCCGACCGCCTCGCCCGCGAGTTCGGCGCCAGCGTGTAGAGCCGGTCCTTCGACACGTCGACGTAGAACGCGCTGATGTCGGCCGTGATCAGGCTGTTGATCGCCTGCGGCACCACCGGGAAGTCGTACGCGTCGTACGCGCGCAGCACCCCGGCGGCCACCTCCGCGTACCTGGCCAGCGCGAACCGGTCCAGTTCCTGCAACTGGTCAACCGGAAGCGCGTCGGTCTCGGGCGTGAAGTCGTAGAGGTTCGCCACCAGGATCCGCAGCGTGTTGCGGAGTTTGAGATACGCCTCGACCACGCGCGCGAGGATCTCGGGGCCGACGCGCATTTCCTCCCGGAAGTCGACCATCGAGACCCAGAGTCGCAGGATCTCCGCGCCGCTCTTCTTGATGATCTCTTGGGGGTCGATCGTGTTGCCGATCGACTTCGACATCTTGCGTCCCTGCTCGTCGACGAAGAACCCGTGGGTGACGACCGAACGATAGGGTGCCCGGCCACGCGTGCCGATGCCGACGAGCAGCGAACTCTGGAACCAGCCGCGGTACTGGTCCGAGCCCTCGATGTAGAGGTCGGCCGGCCACGGCAGATCGTCGGTGTGACCGAGGACGGCCAGGTGGCTCGACCCCGAATCGAACCAGACGTCGAGGATGTCGCGCTCGCGCTCGAACTCGCGCCCGCCGCACTTCGGGCAGCTCAGCCCCTCGGGGAGGAAATCCTCGATCGGCCGCTCGTACCAGGCGTCGGCCCCGTGCTCGACGAACACCGCCGCGGCCCGCGCGGCGAGCGGGGCGGTCAGCACCGCCTCGCCGCACTTCACGCAGTCCACCGCCGGGATCGGCACGCCCCACGAGCGCTGGCGCGAGATGCACCAGTCGGGGCGGTTGGCCAGCATCAGCGTCAGGCGCTCCTCGCCCCACGCGGGGAGCCACGAGATGTGCTTGACGGCGTGGATCGCCCGCTCCCGCAGCCCGGCCCCGTCCATCGCCACGAACCACTGCGAGGTGGCCAGGAAGATCACCGGGTTGTGGCAGCGCCAGCAGTGCGGGTAGGAGTGCTCGAACGCTTCGCGGTGCCACAGCCGGCCGCGTTCGGCCAGCGCCTCCTCGATCTTCGGGTTGGCATCGAACACCCGCTGGCCGCCGAAGAGCTCCACCTCGTCGAGGAAATGGCCGCCAGGCCCGACCGGCGCGTAGATCTCGAGACCGTACGACACACCGGTGGCGAAGTCGTCCGACCCGTGGCCCGGCGCGGTGTGCACCGCCCCCGTGCCCTGGTCGAGCGTCACGTAGGTGGCCAAAACGCCGATCGACTCGCGGTCGTAGAGCGGGTGACGGAAGCGCAGCCTCTCGAGCGTGCGGCCGGGAAAGCGCGCCAGGGGCTCGCCGAAGGGGCGGCCCACCTGCTTCGACACGTTCTCGGCCAGGTCCTCGGCGACGACGACCGTCGTGCCGCCCACGCGGTACGCTCCGTAGACGAGGTCCGGGTGGAACGCGACGGCCAGGTTGGACGGGATCGTCCACGGCGTCGTCGTCCAGATGAGGACCGAGAGGTTGTCGACGCCCGCCAGATCGGGCACGCGTTCCGCGAGTTCGCGCATCGCCTCGGGCGTGAATGGGAACTCGACGAAGATCGACGGCGAGGTGTGATCCTCGTACTCGACCTCGGCCTCGGCCAGCGCCGTCCGGCAGTGGATGCACCAGTGCACCGGCTTCTTGCCCTTGTACACCATGCCCTGCTCGACGAACCGCCCCAGCGCCCTGACGATGGCGGCCTGGTAGCTGTAGTTCATCGTGAGGTAGGGCTCGTCCCATCCGCCCATCACGCCGAGCCGCTTGAAGTCGGTCCGCATGATGTCGACGAAGCGCGCGGCGTAGGCCCGGCAGGCGCGGCGGAAGTCGCCGATCGGCATCTCGCGCTTGCAAGGACCCAGCTCGCGATCGACCTTCAGCTCGATCGGCAGGCCGTGGCANNGTGGCAGTCCCAGCCCGGCACGTACGGCGCGTCGAACCCGGCCATCGTCCGCGAGCGGACGATGAAGTCCTTCAGGACCTTGTTGAGCGCGGTGCCCAGATGGATGCGGCCGTTGGCGTACGGCGGACCGTCGTGGAGGATGAACTTCGGGGCGCCGCGGCGCCGGGCGCGAATGCGGCCGTAGAGGTCGGTGGCGTCCCATCGCTCGATGGCGTTGGGCTCAGCCGTTTGCAGGTTCGCCTTCATCGGGAACCCGGTCTGCGGCAGGTTGAGCGTCTCCTTCCAGTCGGCCATAGCGTCGTTCGTCCCTCGCCTGACGATCCATTCATTCTACATGGAGCCGCGTCGGCGGGGCGCGGCTCCACTTATAATGGCCCGATGAGCGACGCTCCGGCCCCCCGCACGGCGTTTCTCGAAAACGGCCTGAAGATCCTCGTCCAGGAAGTCCACACCGCCCCGCTCGCCTCCGTCTGGTGCTGGTACAAGGTCGGGTCCCGGGACGAGATGCCCGGCCGGACCGGCGTGTCCCACTGGGTCGAGCACATGAACTTCAAGGGCACGACCAACATCCCCCGCGAGAAGGTCAAGGGGATCATCGAGGAGTTCGGCGGAAGCTGGAACGGGTACACCTGGATCGACCAGACGACCTACCTCGAGACGGCGACGCGCGACGCGCTCGACCGCATGCTGTTCATCGAGGCCGAGCGGATGTCGAACGGCCTCTACGACCCGGCGGAGTGCGAGTCGGAGCAGACGGTGATCATCTCGGAACTGCAAGGCGGCGAGAACGACCCCGAGCAGTTGCTCGAGATCGAGGTCAACGCGGCGGCGTTCAAGGCGCACCCGTACGGCCACCCGACGATCGGGTGGCTCGGCGACCTGCAGCGGATGACGCGCGACGATCTCTACGGCCACTACCGGCGCTACTACGTCCCCAACAACGCGACGCTCGTCATCGTGGGCGACGTCGATCCGGACGAGGCGATCGCGCGTGTCCGCCACCATTTCGGCGCGGCGGTCCCGGGCATCGTTCCCGTCCGGACGCTCAGCGCCGAGCCGGCGCAACTCGGGGAGCGGCGCGTCGCCGTGCGGAAGGAGGGGACGACGGCCTACCTCAAGGTGGCCTACCACGCCCCGGCCGCGACCGACGAGGACTTCTTCCCGATGCTCGTCGCCGACGCCGTGCTGACCGGTGCGAAGGGGCTCAACCTCTGGTCGAGTTTCCGGACGCCGCCGCCGCAGCGAAGCGCGCGGCTGTACCGAACGCTGGTCGAAGGCCGCCTGGCGTCGGCGGTGTCGGGCAGCCTGATGCCCACCGCCGACCCGTACCTCTACACGATCTCAGTGACGGCGCGCGAGGGGACCTCACGCGAAGCCCTCGAACGGGCGGCGTTCGCCGAACTCGATCGCATGGCCCGCGAGGGCATTACGGCCGAGGAGCTGGAGAAGGCGCGGAACCAGTTGCGCGCGCGGCTCGTGTTCGAGAACGACAGCGTCACCAACATCGCGCACCAGCTCGGCTACTTCGAGACCATCGCTTCGGCCGACCTGTTCCTGTCGATTGGCGACCGGATCCGCCGGGTGGCGCGCGAGCGCGTGGCGGAAGCGGCCGCCAGGGTGCTCAGGCCGACCAACCGGACGGTGGGCTGGTTCGAGCCGGTCCCGGCTGACGGCGGCGACGACGAGGGCGAAGCCTCCGCCGGGCCTGCGGCCGGAGTGAGGGGCCGCCCATGACGACCGACGCGCAACTGGGACTCTCACCGGTGAGGCACCGCTTCGAGAACGGCGCGACGGTGATTGCCAAGCCGTCGCACGTCGCGCCGGCCGTGGCCGTCTCCGTCTCGGCGCGGGCCGGATCGGCCGCCGACCCGCCGGGGTTCGACGGGGCCTCGCACTTCCTGGCCAGCGTCATCGACCGGGGCACCGAGTCGCGGAGCGGCGACGAGCTGGCCGAACTGCTCGACAGCCGGGGCGTCTCGCTGACCGTGTCGGCGATGCGCCACACGTTCGTGGTCTCGTGCATCTGCCTGACCGAGGACTTCTCGACGATCCTGGCGCTGGTCGCCGACGTCATCAGGAACCCGAGCCTTCCCGAGGCCGACATCGCGACGCGCCGGGGCGAGATCGTCACGGCGATCCGCCAGGACCAGGACAACCCCGCGATGGTGGCCGTCGAAGAACAACTGGCCCAACTCTACCCCGGCGGGCACCCCTACGGGCGTCGCGTGAAGGGCACGCTCGAGACCGTCGGGCGGATCGACCGTCGCATCCTCCGGGGCGTTCACGACGCCCGCTTCACGCCGGCCGGCCTGGTCGTCGTGGCCGTGGGCGACGTGGAACCGGCGCGCGTCGTCGAGGAGACCGGCCAGGTCTTCGGCGACTGGCGCGGAGACCCGGTGGTCCCGATCGCCGTGCCGTCGCCGCCCCCCGTTACCGGACGGCGGCAGTCGGTCTACCCGATGATGAACAAGTCGCAGGCCGACATCGCCTACGGCTTCAACACCATCGCGCGCCGCGACCCGGCGTACTACGCGTTCTCGCTGATGAACAACGCGCTCGGTCAGTATGCGATGGGCGGCCGCCTGGGCGACAACATCCGCGAGCGCCAGGGGATGGCCTACTACGTGTTCAGCGCGTTCGAACCGAACCTCGGCGAGGGGCCGCTGGTGATTCGCGCCGGCGTGAACCCGGCGAACGTCGATCGCACGATTGCCGCCATCGACAACGAGGTCCGGCGCATGGCCGACCGGGGCCTGACGGCGGAGGAACTGGCGGCGTCGAAGCGGTATCTGATCGGGTCGATGCCAAGGATGCTCGAGACCAACGCCGGCATCGCGGCCTTTCTGCTCTCGTGCGAGCAGTTCGGCCTCGGCACGGACCACGACACGAGGCTGCCGGCTCTGCTGGGCGCCGTGACGCTCGACGAGGCGAACGCGCTGGCGAGACGGTTCCTGGTGCCCGAGCGGGCGACGGTGACCATCGCCGGGCCGTACGCGCAGAGAGGCGCCTGAGACCAACGGAGAACCGCTCGTGACGCGCGCCGTGTTCTTCGACATCGATTTCACGCTCATCTACCCCGGCCCGACCTTCCAGGGCGAGGGGTACCGCCGCTTTTGCGAGAGGCACGGCGTCGGCTCGTGCGACCCGTCGGCCTTCTCGGCGGCCGTCATCAGCGCGTCGACGCTCCTCCACGACTCGGACGACCAGGCGTACGATCCGGCGTTCTTCGTGCGTTACATCCGGCACATCATCGAGCGGATGGGAGGGACCGGGCCCGCGATCGACGCCTGCGCCGAGGAGATCTACCGCGAGTGGGCCGCGTGCCGCCATTTCGAGCTGTACGAGGACGTGCTGCCGGCGCTCGGCGCGCTGCACGCGGGCGGCCTCAGGCTCGGCCTCATCTCGAACACCCACCGCTCGCTCGAGTCGTTCCAGAGCCACTTCGACCTCGACGGCCTCGTCTCGGTGGCGGTCTCCTCGTGCGAGCACGGGTACAACAAGCCGCACCCGAGCATCTTCAGAACGGCGCTGCGCTTGATGGCGGTGGCCCCGGACGAAGCGGTGATGGTGGGCGACAGCTTCCTGCACGACATCGAAGGGGCGCGAGCGGTGGGGATGCGAGGCGTGCTGCTCAGGCGCGGAGGGGCGTCACCGGACGGCTCGCTCGCCGAGGGCGTCGGCGAGACGCCGGTCGTCGCGAGCTTGACGGAGTTGCCGGAGATGCTGCTGGCCTTGGCGGGCCAAGCAAGGCTGAAGCCTTGCTCCGACCGTTGATCTACGGCAGCGGCGTCAGGAACCGTGTATAGGGCGGGCCTTCCCGCCGTCGCCCGCGCTCGAGTTCGCGCGGGCTTTGGCGAGGCCTCGCCGAAGCGCTTCGCGCGAAGGCGGGTAGGCCTGCCGGAGCCGCCCATGGAACTGCGCACGCTGACAACGATCGAGGAGTTCCGCCAGGTGCTGGCGCTCGAGCAGCGGGTCTGGGGTTACACGACCGCCGAGGACTCGGTGCCCGCGATGATACTCCTCGTGTCGAGCCGGGTCGGCGGATTCGTCATTGGTGCGTTCGACCCTTCGGCTGGCTCAGGGTCGCCCCGAGCAGGGTCGAGGGGCGAGGGAGGCCGCCTCGTCGGGTTCGCCTACTCGATGCCGGCCGTCAGGGGCGGCACGCCCTACCAGTGGTCGCACATGCTCGCCGTGGATACGGACTATCGCGACTCCGGCCTCGGCTGGCGCCTCAAGCTCGAGCAGCGCCGCCTGGTCATGGCCTCGGGGCTCGACCTCGTCGCCTGGACGTTCGACCCGCTGCAGGCCGCCAACGCCCACCTGAACTTCGCGAAGCTGGGGATCGTGGCCCGCGAGTACCACGAAGACGCCTACCCGGATTCGTCGAGCGCGCTGCACGCGGGCACGGCGACCGACCGGCTGGTGGCGGAATGGTGGCTGACATCGGGGCGCGTGGTCGAGCGGTTGGATTCGGCGACGCCGGGAGCCGCGCGGGGCGCCGAGGACGGCCGCCGCGCGCTGGCCGCGGCGACACTGGTCAACCGCGTGCGTGAAGGCGACGCGTGGATCGAGCCCGAAGGCCACGACCTCGCGCTCGACGCGGCACGGCTGGGCGTGGTGGTGCCGACCGGCTTCACCGAAATGCAGCAGATGGACCTGCCGCTCGCCAGGGACTGGCGGTCGGCGACACGCGAGATGTTCGAAACGCTGCTGGCGCGCGGTTACGTGGTCGAGGACTTCGTTCTCGATCGCCCCGCGCGGAGAGGCACCTACATCCTTGCTCGCCCATGACAGCGTGACATGTGTGACGAGGCCCAAAGTCCTGAGCCCTGAGCCCTGAGCCTCCCTACCCCGGCGGCCAGGCCATCGGGCGGCCGCCGATGACGTGCAAGTGAATGTGGAAGACGGTCTGCCCCGCCTCCCGGTTGCAGTTGAGCACGGCGCGGTAGCCCTCCTCGGCGACCCCCTTCTCGCGCGCCACGAGCGCCGCCCGCCTGACCATCTCGCCGACCAGCCCGTCGTCTTCGGCCGAGAGATCGTTGAGCGTGGCGATGTGCTTGCGCGGGACGACGAGCGCGTGGAGCGGCGCCTGGGGATTGATGTCCTGCAGGACGACGAGCCGGTTGTCCTGGTAGAGGAACGTGCCCGGGATTTCACCGGCGATGATGCGACAGAACAGACAGGACATGACTACCTCTCTATAGGCTCAGGGCTCCGGGCTTCGGGCGGTGTTACGCGTGTCACGCCGCGGTCCGCTGCCGGCTACTCCGCAACCCGGCCGCCGTCCGTGATCCGCTGTCGGCTGCCCGCTGCTCTTGCGACGACCGTCCTCGGAATCTGCTGGAGGTCGTTGACGATCCGCACAAGTTCCAGCGGCGACTCGCGAACGAAGCGCTCGACCAAGGCCGCCTGGCCGAAGCCGAACTCCATGATAAGCCAGCCGCCCGGGGCCAGCGCCGCCGGCACCGCGGAGAGCAGCGCGCGGATCACGTCGAGGCCGTCGGTCCCGCCGTCGAGTGCCTGCCGAGGTTCCCAGTCCCGCACCTCGGGATCGAGCCGCCCGATGTCGGCCGTCGGAATGTAGGGAGGATTCGAGACGACGAGCGAAGCCGCGACGTCGACGGCGTCGAGGAGCGACGTGCGCACGAACGCGATCCGATCGGCGACGCCGTGCCGCCGGGCATTGCGCGCGGCGATCGCCAGCGCTGCCGGTGAGACGTCGGTGGCGACCAGGCGGGCGGCCGGGAACTCGCGGGCCAGGCAGATGGCCAGACAGCCGCTGCCGGTGCCGACGTCGATGATGAGGGGCTGTTCGGATCGATCGGCAGGCCTGTCTTCGACTTCGCTCAGGCCAGGAAAGGCCCGCCCTACACCCGGTCTTGTAGGGCGACCCTCTAGGGTGGCCAGCGCCTCGTCGATGATGAGTTCGGTCTCGGGCCGCGGCGCCAGCACGTCGGGCCCGACCTCGAACTCCAGGCCGCGGAACTCCCGCCGGCCGATGATGGAGGAGATCGGTTCGCGGCTCGCGCGCCTGGCGACGAGACGGTCGAAGGCGGGAGGAAATTCGCCGGACGGCGGGTCGGTCTCGTGGGCGATGAGTCGCGCCGGGTCCCAGCCGAGCACGTGACGCGCGAGCAGCGCGGCGTCCATGGTCGCCTCGTTCGCGTCGATGCCGGCGGCCACCAACCGCACGCGGGCGGCATGGACGAGGTCACGAAGGGAGGCTGAAGTCATACGAGCCGCCAGCCGGTCTCAGACCGTCGTGGCTTCCTTCAGCTTCTCCGCCTGGAAGTGCGTGACCACCTGGTCGATCAGCTCCCCGAGGTCGCCGTTGAGGACGTTCACGAGCTGGTGCGTCGTGAAGTTGATCCGGTGATCGGTGATCCGGCTCTGCGGGAAATTGTAGGTGCGGATCTTCTCGGACCGGTCGCCCGAGCCCACCTGGCTCCGCCGGTCCTTGGCGATCGCGTCCTGCTGCTTCTGCATCTCGATCTCGTACAGGCGCGACCGCAGCACCTTGAGCGCCTTCGCCTTGTTCTTGATCTGCGACTTCTCGTCCTGCTGGCTGACGACGAGCCCGGTCGGGATGTGGGTGATGCGCACGGCTGAGTACGTCGTGTTGACGCTCTGGCCGCCCGGCCCGCTCGAGCAGAACGTGTCGATCCGGAGGTCCTTCTGGTCGATCTGCACGTCGACCTCCTCGGCTTCCGGCAGGACCGCGACCGTCGCGGTGGAGGTATGGATGCGCCCGCTGGCCTCGGTCGCGGGCACGCGCTGCACGCGGTGCNNGCCGCTCTCGTACTTGAGCTGGCTGTAGACGCGTCGCCCCTCGATCATCGCGATCACTTCCTTGAGGCCGCCGGCATCCGCCCCGCTCATCGACAGGACCTCCACGCGCCAGCCCTTGTTCTCGGCGAAGCGCGTGTACATTCGGAACAGCTCGCCGGCAAACAGCGCCGCCTCCTCGCCGCCGGTGCCGGCCCGGATCTCGAGCATGACGTTCTTCTCGTCGAGCGGATCCTTGGGCAGCAGCAGGACCTTGATCTCGGATTCGAGCGCGTCGCGCCGCGGTTCGAGCTGGCGCAGTTCCTCCTGGGCCAGCTCGCGCATGTCGGCGTCGCCGGCGGCGACGAGCTCCTGCGCCTGCGCGATCTGGGTCATCACCGCCTTGAGGTCGCGGAACCGCTCGACGATTGGCTCGATCTCGGAGAGCCCCTTGGCGTAGGTGCGGTACTGCGAGGGATCCGCCTGCACGGCCGGGTCGGAGAGCTTCTGCATCAGGTCCGTGTAGCGCGCTTCAACTGACGTCAGTTTGTCGATCATGCCTGCGGCTCATCCCCCCGCCACCGGCGGCAGGAACGCGACCTCGTCGCCTTCGTCCACCGCCGTCGTCATCTTCACGAACTCGGCGTTGACCGCCGCCGAAACCGACCTGGCGTAAGGCGCGACGGCCGGGAACCGCCCCGTTACCGCCTGCCAGACCGCCGACACCGCCGCCTCGCGCGGCACCTCGCATTCGAGCTCGCGAAGGCCCGCCAGGTCGTGGAGCCGTCCGAAGAGGAGCACGGTCACGCGCATGAGCGTCGGAACGCCTCCTCCTTCGCCTTCTCGTCGGAGGGGTCGGCCACCGCCCCCTCGATCCACACGTCCCCGTCCTCGAAGTACTCGTGCTTCCAAACCGGGGCGATCTGTTTGAGCCGTTCGATCACGTACCGGCACGCGGCGAACGCGTCGGCGCGCCGCGGCGACGCGGCTGCGATGGCCACGCTGGCCTCGCCGAGCGCGATCGGTCCCGTCCGGTGGTGGAACGCCACGCGGGCCGACGGCCAATGGGCGGCGACCTCGTCGCGGATGATTGCGAAGGCGCGCAGCGCCAGCGGCTCGTACGCTTCGTACTCGAGGCGGATGACCCTGCGGCCCTGGTTCAGGTTGCGGACCGTGCCGACAAACGTCACGACCGCGCCGTGCGCGCCAGGCTCGTCGCCGGCCACGAGCGCGGCCAGTTCCCCGACGTCGAGCACGTGCGGTCCGATGGCCAACCGGCGATCGCTCACACGTCCAGTATACCGTGCGACTTGGACCCGGCTACTTCACGAAGATGAGGAAGAACTGGAAGGGAAGGAACGTCTCCCGCTTGACCAGCCGGAGGCCGGCCCGCTCGGCCACCGCGATGATCGCCTCGGGGTCCGGGCGGCCGCCGTCCGGCCCCGGCCCGCCGCCGCCCTTCTTGTAGTCGATGATGCCGACGCGCCCGCCCGGGCGCAACCCGTCCCGCACGTTCTGCAGGAAGAGCGCCGGGTTGCCGTATTGGATTTCCTGGTAAGTCTCGAGGATGATCGCCGCATCCACGGAACCATCCGGCAGCATCGGGTCGGTGCTCGTGCCCTGCTGGGTCCGTACGTTCTTGATGTCCTTCGATAGGTCCTTCGCCACGCGCCGTGTGATCGCCTCGAGCATGGCCGGCTGCACGTCCTCGGCCCACACGACCCCCTGCGGGCCGACGCGCCTCGACAGGCGCACCGTGAAGTAGCCGCCGCCGGCCCCGATGTCGGCGACCTTCGACCCGTCGGCGATCCCCAGCGCGTCCATGATCTGGTCCGGCTTCTGCCAGATGTCCCGGTCGGGGCTCTCGAGCAGGCCGAGATCGGTCGGGGGAAACAGCGAGTGGCGGCTGGCGGTGCCTTTGGTCTGGGCCACAGCGCCGCGGCCCCCTGCGACGAGCAGCGCCAGCACGAGGAAGAGGTATCGGGCGGTCATGACGGGCTCCCCGCGATTCCTGGCTTGGTCATGGAGTCCGGCGACAGGATGCGATCGAGCGTCGCGGCATCGAGCAGGCCGCGTTCGAGGACGACGTCGCGGACGCTCCGGCCGGTCTCCACCGAGGCCTTGGCGATCTCGGCCGTGACGGCGTAGCCGAGGTAGGGGCTGAGCGCCGTCGCCACGGCCGTGCTCCGGTCGAGCAGTTCCCGGCACCGTTCCGCATCCGCCTCGATCCCCTCCACCGTCCGCTCCCGCAGTGTCGTCATCGCCTCGCGGAGGATCGTCGTCGAGAAGATCATATTCCAGGCGATGACCGGCATCATCACGTTGAGCTCGAGCTGGCCGGCCTCGCAGGCGGCCGCCACCGTCGCGTCGCACCCGATCACCTGGAAGCACACCTGGTTGACCATCTCGGGCACCGACGGATTCACCTTGCCGGGCATGATCGACGACCCGGGCTGCACGGCCGGCAGCAGGATCTCCGCGAGGCCGGCTCGCGGCCCCATGGCGAGCAACCGGAGGTCGCTGGCGATCTTCCCCAGCTCGACGGCCAGCCGGCGAACCGCGCCCGAGTAGGTCAGGACGTCCCCCATGCTCTGCGTGACCCGAAAGCGATTGGCCGCGCCGACGAGCGGCAGGCCGGTCGCCTCGCGAAGCCGGGCGACCGCGCGCTCGACGAACCCGGGGTGAGCGTTGAGGCCGGTGCCAACGGCCGTCGCGCCCAGGTTCAGCTCGACGAGCCCGCTGGCCGCGCGCTCGACTTCGTCCGCCGCGCGCTCGACGCACGCTTCGTACCCGCCGAACTCCTGGCCGAGCGTGATCGGCACNNGCGTCCTGCAGGTGGGTGCGACCGACCTTGACGATCGTGGCGAAAGCGATCGCCTTCCGGCCGAAGGCCGCCGCCAGCTCGCGCGCCGACGTCACGAGCGGACCAAGCCCCGCCAGCAGGGCGAGCCGCGTCGCCGTCGGGAAGACGTCGTTGGTCGACTGGCCCATGTTGACGTGGTCGTTGGGGTGGACGGTGTCGTAGGTCCCGAGCGGCCGGCCGAGGATCTCCGCCGCCCGGTTGGCCAGCACCTCGTTGACGTTCATGTTGTGCGAGGTGCCCGCTCCCGCCTGGTAGACGTCGACGATGAACTGATCGCGGAACTGTCCGGCCAGTACCTCGTCCGCGGCCTGGACGATGGCACGGCCGATGGCCACCGGCAGGCACCCAAGTTCGGTATTGGCTTCGGCCGCCGCCTTCTTGACCAGAATGGTCGCGGCGATGAGTTCCGACGGCATCCGCAGGCCGCTGATGCGGAAATTGTCCGAGGCGCGGAGCGTCTGAATGCCGTAGTAGACGCCGGCGGGAACCTGTCGTGTCCCGAGCGGGTCGCGTTCAGTCCGGTCGTCCATGGCCACCGCTCCGGCCGCACCGCAAAGCCGTCCAGGCGTGCGCTTCCGAGGTTCGATGTGAAAATCACGCCTGGAGTGTTTATACTCTGTCCATGTTACCAGCATTCTTCGGCAGCATTCTCGAGCTTGTCATCAAGACGTCCACCGACCTTCCGCCCGACGTGCGCGCCGCCATGAAGGCCGCACTCGGGGACGAGCCCGCGGGCACACAGTCCGCGCAGGCCCTGACCATCATCGCCGAGAACATCGACCAGGCCGCAGAGGGCGAAGGCGCCATCTGCCAGGATACCGGGCTGCCCACCTTCGAGATCTCGGTGCCAGTCGGCGCCAATGAGCTCTGGATGGTGCAGCAGATTCGCGAGGCCATCGCCGAGGCGACGCGCCGCGGCAAGCTGCGCCCGAACTCGGTCGATTCGGTGACCGGCAAGAACTCAGGGAACAATCTGGGCCCCGGCTCGCCCGCGATCCACTTCGAGCAGTGGGACCGGGACGAGATCGAGGTGCGACTGGTCCTCAAGGGCGGCGGCTGCGAGAACACCAACATCCAGTACTCGGTGCCGTGCGAGCTGCCGAATCTCGGCCGCGCCGACCGCGACCTGGACGGAGTCCGCAAGTGCATCCTGCACGCCGTCTGGCAGGCCCAGGGCAAGGGATGCAGCCCCGGCGCCCTCGGCGTGTGCGTCGGCGGCGACCGCGCGGGCGGCTACCTCCATGCCAAGCGCCAGCTGTTCCGAACGCTCGACGACGTGAATCCCGATCCGGCGCTCGGGGAGCTCGAAGCGACGATCATGCGGACGGTGAACGTGCTCGGCGTCGGGACGATGGGGTTCGGCGGGAAGACCTCGCTCATCGGCTGCAAGATCGGCGCGCTCAACCGCCTGCCCGCCTCGTTCTTCGTGTCGGTCGCCTACGACTGCTGGGCATTCCGGCGGCTGGGCGTGGTGCTCGACGCCAAGGACGGGTCGATCAAGAAGTGGCTCTATCGCGACCCGTCGCACCCGGCGGTGCCGATGCTCGACCAGGCCGGGTTCAAGCGCACCGGCCGCGAGGTGGTGCTCACCTCGCCGATCTCCGAGGAGCAGATCCGCTCGCTCAAGGTCGGCGACGTCGTCCTGCTCAACGGCGCGATGTACACCGGCCGCGACTCAGTGCACTCGTACATCATGAAGCACGATCCGCCGGTCGACCTGCACGGCGGCGTGCTCTACCACTGCGGCCCGGTCGTGCTGAAGGACGGCGACGGCTGGAAGATGATGGCCGCCGGCCCGACCACCAGCGCCCGCGAAGAGCCGTACCAGGCCGACGTCATCAAGAAGTGCGGCATCCGCGTCGTCATCGGCAAGGGCGGGATGGGCGCCAGGACGCTGGCTGGGCTGAAGGACTTCGGCGCGGTCTATGTGAGCGCCATCGGCGGCGCCGCGCAGTTCTACGCCAGGTGCGTCGAGAAGGTCACCGACGTGTCGCTGCTGGAGTTCGGCGTGCCCGAGGCGATGTGGCATTTGCGCGTCAAGGACTTCCCGGTCATCGTCACGATGGACTCGCACGGCAACAGCCTG
>PMKG01000197.1 GCA_003157675.1 Acidobacteriota bacterium | reverse complement strand
TCCATCACCGGCATCAGCTCGATGTGCGTGAACCCGAGGTCCCGTACGTAGGGCACCAGCCGATCCGCGAGCTCGCGGTAGGACAGGAAGCGCTGTCCGTCCACGCCGCGCGCCCACGAGCCGAGGTGCACTTCGTAGGTCGACATCGGCCGGTCGAGCCAACCGTTCATCCGCGGCCGCCCGTCCATCCACTCGCCGTCGCCCCACTCGTACTGCCCCGGCTTCCACACGATCGAGGCCGAGCGCGGCGGCGTTTCGAAGTAGAGCGCGTAGGGATCGGTTTTCGTGAAGACCCGGCCCGCCTTCGACCTCAGCTCGAACTTGTAGAGCTCCCCCGGCCCGAGACCCGGGATGAAGATCTCCCAGACGCCGTGCGGTAGCAGCAGCCGCATCGGGTGCGTGCGGCCGTCCCAGCCGTTGAAATCGCCGACGACCGAGACGCGGGAGGCGTTCGGCGCCCAGACGGCGAAGTGCACGCCGGCCACGCCGCCGATCTCCCTCGGGTGCGCGCCGAGCGTCTCGTAGGCGCGAAGCTGCGTGCCTTCGGCCAGCAGATACAGGTCGAAATCGCTCAGGATGCGGCCAAACCGGTAGGCGTCGTCGATCTCCTCCGAGCGGCCGTCCTTCCACTCCACGCGCAGACGGTAGGCGAGATCGTATGGGTCGCCGGGCCAGTCCGGGACGGTCCCTTCGAACAGGTCGCTGCCCGGCCGCCGCGCCATCTCGACGGTGGCGCCGATCGCCGGAGCGACGAGCGTCACCCGCTCGGCGGCAGGATGGAAGAAGCGGACGACGACGGCAGGCCCGCCGTCGACGGCGGCCCGATGAGGGCCGAGCACGGCGAAGGGGTCGGAATTGGTGCCGTGCTCGACCGCGTCAATCGGGTCCATATTACTTGACGATCGTGGCCTTCTTGATGAAGTCCAGCTTCGGGTAGGTCTTCTCGAGGTACGCGTTCCCGCCGGCCGCGATGTTGCCCTGGTCGTCGCCCGGCGTCGAGCCGTAGCTCGCGTTCAACTTGTCGACCACGTCCATTCCGCTGATGACCTGGCCGAACGGGGCGAACCCCTGAGCGTCGAGGCCGACGTTGTCGGCGAAGTTGATGAACACCTGTGAGGACCGCGAGTTCGGCGCATTCGGTTTGGCGTAGGTGATGTAGCCCCGCTTGTTGCTCTGCTTCACCGGGTCGTCGGGGATCCGCGCACTCGACCACGCCGAATGCACCGACGGGTCGCCGTGCATCCCGAACTGCACCATGAAGCCGGGAATGACGCGGAAGAAGCGGACGTTCTCGAAGAAGCCGCTCTTGACGAGGTTGTAGAACCGGTCGGCGCCGATCGGCGCCCAGTCGCGGTGCACCTCGACGACGAACGTGCCGGCGCTCGTCTCGAACGTGGCTTTGTACACGGCCGGCGCCTGTTCCTTGAAGGCGGCCGGGTTCTTCAGGTTCGGCTTGGCCGCGGCCGGCGCCTGCGCGCTGGCGACGGAAACCGCGAGGGCCGCGACGGCGGCGAGAACGATCAGCGTGCGGAACATCTTCATGGTGATGACCTCCTCCACCTGGCAACTTACGCGAAAACCAACATCGTATTCTACCTGAAACAGTCGGGATGATTGACGCCCGGCCCGACACCACGCGATACTCGCGGGTGCCATGCGTTCGCCTGCCTTTTCACGCACGTTGACGGCGATGGCGCTCGCGGCGGCCCTGTCGGGGCCCGCCCCCGCGCAGGCACCCGCCCGCCCGGGCCAGCAGGCGAAAGCCTCTTCCCAGAAGGAGCCGATCTTGACCCCAGGAATTTACGCGAAGTTCGCCACGACCGAAGGCGAGTTCACCGTGCGCCTGTTCGACGAGCGGGCGCCGAAAACGGTGGCCAACTTCGTCGATCTCGCCGAGGGCACCAAGGACCCCGCCACGGGCAAGCCGGGCCAGGTGAAGCCGTTCTACGACGGGCTGATCTTCCACCGCGTCATCGACGGGTTCATGATCCAGGGGGGCGATCCCCTGGGCAACGGCCGCGGCGGCCCGGCCTACACGTTCGCCGACGAGTTCGACCCGAAGCTGACGTTCGACCGGGCGGGCCTCCTCGCCATGGCGAACCGCGGGCCGAACACCAACGGCAGCCAGTTCTTCATCACGCTCGACGCCACGACGTGGCTCAACGGCAAGCACACGATCTTCGGCGAGGTGGTCGAGGGAATGGACGTCGTCAAGAAGATCGGCCACGTGAAGAAGGGCCCGGAGGATCGACCGATCACTCCGGTGGTGGTGACGAAGGTCACCATCGAGAGAGTCAACCAGTAGCTCGACATCTTGCGATCTCGCGATCGGGTGATCTTGCGATCGGGCGATCGGCCGCCACTTCGCCAAATCGCACGATCGCACGATCGCACGATGGTCCGACGGCGGGAACTCCTCCGTCGTGTCGGTGTCCAACGCAGTAGATAGAGAGCGCGCTCTCCTCCAGCAAATCGCCCTTGGGACCAAGGCCCGAGGGACGACTGAAACAGGAGGTGAGCTGTGTCGCCCGATCTCTTCCGCCACATCGTCGAAGCCCGGCCGTCCGCCCCCGCCAGCCGCCTGTCCGCGCTCCCGGTTTCCATCCTCGTGCACACACTCGTGCTGGCGGCGCTCGTCGTCATCCCGCTGCTCGCGAGCGACGTCCTGCCGCTCGTGCGCGGCAACGAGATGCTCATCATGCCGGTCGTCGTCCCGCCGCGGCCGCCGACCATCCCGGCGCCGGCCCCGCGCCCCACCCCGGTGTCGGAACTCGCCAATCCCAACCTCGCGCCCATCGAACCCCCCAACGGGATCGGCCGCGAGCGCATGATCCAGGCGGACCAACGATCGGACACGGCGGCGCCGAACGGAGTCGGCGACGTTCCTGGGAGTGAGGTGCCCGGCGGAATCGGTGTGGTGAACGCCGACACGCCGCCCCCGCCACCACGCCCCACCGGGCCCGTGCCCGTCCGCTCGCTCCTGAAGCCTCCGGTGAAGATCCACGACGTGAGCCCGGTCTACCCGGTCATGGCCATCGCCAGCCGTGTCGAAGGCGTCGTGGTCATCGAGGCGGTGATCGGACCGACCGGCAACATCGTGGAAGCCAGGGTGCTGCGATCGAAGCCGCTCCTCGACGAGGCGGCGCTGGCGGCCGTGAGGCGGTGGCGGTATACGCCAACGCTTCTCGGCGGCGTGCCCACGTCGGTGATCCTGACGGTGACGGTGACGTTCGCGCTGCAGTGACGGGAGCGGCGACGCGGGGCGGGCGGGGATGATGCCCGTCGGGAGTCGTCTTGGTCCGGGTGGAAGGTTCTAGAGTAAACCGCAGGGAACCTCCGCGGTCGTCGGCGCGGAGGGCGGATGATGGACCAGCGGCACGTCAACCCGACGGGCTCATCAATTGTGGTCAACGATTCTCGTGTTCGACTTCCCGTGTCTCCTTCCTGCAGGGCACGCAGCTGGCTCGCGTGTCGTCGTCAATGCTCATACAGACGACGGAGCTGGCGGTTTGGTTGGCTTCCTGGCGGGCGGCGGTCCGACAACGCAGGGCTGAAGCCCTACGCTATCTGATGACCTTTGGCAGGTCTGTCCGGACCGGGTGTAGGGCGGGTCTTCCCTGGCCTGAGCGTAGTCGAAGGCAGACCCGCCGAGGCGGGCCAGGGTTCAGGGTTCAGCCCTGATCCCCGACCCCCGACCCCTGAATCCTGAATCCTGATTACAGCTTGGCCGCGACCGCCTGTGCCATCTCCAGCGTCGTCGCCTTGCCGCCCATGTCGTAGGTACGGACCTGGCCTTCAGCGATGACGGCGGCGACGGCCTGCTCGAGGCGCACGCCCTTCTCGGTCTCGCCGAGCCAGTCGAGCANNAGCTTCTCGCCGATGTTGCCCGAGCAGCCGAACCCGAGGCCGCCCACCATCTGGGCGCACAGGTCGGACACGATGTCGCCGTACAGGTTCGGCGCCACCAGCACGTCGTAGTTGAACGGGTTCTTGAGCAGCCACATCGTCAGGGCGTCGATGTTGGCCTCGTCCATCGCGATCTCGGGGAACCCCTTCGCCACCTCGCGGCACAGCTCGAGGAACAGGTTGTCGGTGGCGCGGACGACGTTGGCCTTGTGGACGACGGTGACCTTCTTGCGGCCGAACTTGCGGGCGAACTCGAAGGCCGCGCGGGCGATCCGCTCCGAGCCCTTCCGCGTGTTGATCTTGCACGACACGGCGTACTCGTTGCCGGGCAGCTTGCCGAACGTGCCGAACGCCTTCGACAGCTTGCCGAGCGTCTCGGCCAGCTCCGGCGGCACCGGGCTGAACTCGACACCGGCGTAGAGGTCCTCGGTGTTCTCGCGGAAGATGACGAGGTTGAGGCCTTCCTTGAAGTTGAGCGGGTTGCCCGGGTACGCCTTGCAGGGACGCAGGCAGATGTAGAGGTCGAACAGCTGCCGCATCCGCACGATCGGCGAGCGGTACTGGAGGCCCTTCCCCTTGAGCGAATCGACCAGCTCGGCCTCGGCGGCCTTGAGCGGCTTCGAGGTGATGGCGCCGAACATGGCCGCGTCGACGTTCTGGAGCAACTGGATCGTGCGCGCGGGGAACGCGTCTCCCTCGGCCCGCCAGAACTCCCAGCCGATGTCGCCGTGGATGTACTCGGCATCGAGGCCGATGCGGCCGAGGACGATCCGGGCGGCTTCCATGACGTCGATGCCGACGCCGTCCCCGGGGAGCCATGCGATCTTGTACTTGGGCATGAGCACTACTCCTGATCTGATGATGGCTGTCCCGCGGGCGCGCGGCGCTCGCGGGCGCACTGGAGCGGTATTATAGCTGTCGCAGGGGTCGGGGGGCAGGGATCGGGGATCGGGGACCAGGCAGGCATCTATGGCTCGAGCGCGCGTCACGGCACTCATCGCGGCGGCATTTCTCGCCGTCATCCCCACGGCGGCCGTGCGGGCGGCCGGCGACACGCCCGACCTGTCGGGCCACTGGACGCTCAACACGAAGCTGAGCCGGATTCCGCGCGAGGTCGGATTCGGAATGGACCTGTTCACGGCCGGGAATGCCCCGACCGTGGGAGGCGTCAACGAGTCTGCGGCCGCGATCAGGTACCAGGAGTCCGAGGGCGAGTCGAAACGGAGGGCGATGCTGGTCGACGAGGTCAGGACTCCCCCGTCCAACGTCTCGATCTCGCAGTCGTCCGACGAGGTGGTCGTCACCAACGAGGGCGGCCGGCCCCGCGTATTCCATCCCAACGGCCGCGACGAGGTCCAGGATATCGGCAGCGTGGCGATCGTGACAACGAGCCGGTGGGACGGGACCGGCCTCGAGGTGAGATACGGAATCTCTCGCGGCCGCGAACTTCGGTACACGTACTCGCGGATTGACAACCCGCCGCAGCTCGTCGTGCAAGTGCGGTTCATCGAGCGCGGCGGGAAGGACGTCGTGACGCTCGTCTACGAGCCGTCGCAGCCGGGCGAACCGCATCTGGTGCCGCCCGCAGCCGCCGGCGGCGCGGGAGATGCGACGAGGACCGGGACTCCTCCCGCCGGGGCCTCGCCGCGTCAGCCGGCCCAGATGCCGGCGACCGTCCCGGCGTCGGAGCTGGAGCGGCTGAACCCGGCGTCACCCGCCGGCCAGCCCGGTGCAGGCGGGACATCCGAGCCCGGCAAGGGGCCCGACGCCGGCCTGCGCGGACTCACCACGCTCGGCGTCGTCGTCGAGGACCTCAATCAGCAGGCGATGGCCTGCGGCCTCAGCCAGCCGGCCATCGAGTCGGCGACGGTGAAGAGCCTCACCGACGCCGGGTTCAAGGTCCAGCGCCACGCGGATGAGGATACGTATCTCTACGTGCAGGTCATCACGACCAGCGGGTCGGGCGGCCTGTGCGTCTCCCGATACGACGTGTTCCTGTACACGAACACGACGACCACGCTGCCGTATCAGAGTGGAACCCAGTTGGTGCAGGTCGAGTTGCTCCACAGCGGCGGCATTGCCGGGGGGCGGATCGGCACGCATGTCGACGCGGTAATGGTCCCGGTGAAGAAGGCGGTCGACGAGTTCATCGGGCGCGTCCGGGCGGCGAGCAAGTGAAGCCGGCTCGGCACCCACCGCCGCCGGCCTCGTGACGGGCGCGATCTCCGTGGCGCTGGCCGCGCAAGTGCGGAGGCACGCCCGAGCGCTCTTCTCGGGACTGAACGCGATGTCGGGCTGAATCTGGCTTGCGTGGCCGAAGCTCGCCGGAGGTCGGGCAAGCCGAGGGGGGCGAAGAGGCCCTTCGACTTCGGCTCAGGGTCGCCCCGAGCACCGTCGAGGGGCGACTCACTGCGTTCGCTCAGGGCATTCTCCATGGGCTGGCGTGCCATGAGCGAGCCTGGCGGCTCGCGGGAAGGGAACGCCAGGCGAGTCGAATGGCGGAGAGGGTGGGATTCGAACCCACGTGCCGCTTACGCGACAAGACGCTTTCGAGGCGCCCCCGTTACGACCACTTCGGTACCTCTCCGCGGCAGGAAATGGGCAATTGCTAATTGTAGCCGAGGCGCCGGAATACGCCAACACCACGGCACGGGGCCATCAGCCGTCAGCCTTCGGCCCTCGGCCCGGCTGTCACCGTCTTTCCCTGAAGAACGCCTGGATGATCTCTCCGCACTCGTCGCCGAGCACGCCGCCGACGACGTCGAAGGCGTGATTGAGGCCGGGCGATTCGTGGGCCCGCGTGGCCG
Source organism: Acidobacteriota bacterium (assembly GCA_003157675.1). Taxonomy (GTDB): domain Bacteria; phylum Acidobacteriota; class Vicinamibacteria; order Vicinamibacterales; family Fen-181; genus FEN-299. The sequence continues at coordinate 17,141 of PMKG01000197.1, read as the reverse complement.
ATTCGATGGCGCCGCTCTTGGGCTCGAGCGCGCCGTAGACGAGCGTGCCGATCCGCGCGTGGACCATCGCGCCGACGCACATGAGGCACGGCTCGACGGTCACGTACAGCGTCGAGCCGGTCAGTCGGTAGTTTCCCTCGCGGCGCGCCGCTTCCCTGATGGCGACGATCTCGGCGTGCGCGGTCGGGTCGACGCTCCCGATCGGCTGGTTGAAACCGGCGCCCGCGACGGCCCCGTCAATCACCACGACGGCACCGATCGGCACCTCGCCGGCCGCGGCGCCGAGCCTGGCCTGCTCGAGCGCCGCGCGCATGAACGCCTCGTGCCCGATCTCAGCCACGCGCGCCGCTCCCGTCCGGGGCCGACGCCGACCGCAGGCGGCTGGCCGCATCCCCAAGCAGAAGCGTGTCGGTCGCCGCGCAGACGAGCGAGTGCCCGTCGCCGAAGGCGCGGCACGCCGCGTCGCCGTCGCCCACGAACAGCCCGCACGGCAGCGGCCGCGCGGCACAGGCCGCCACGATGGCGCCGATCGCCTGCCTCACGTCGGGCGCGTCGATCTCGCCGGGCTTGCCGAAGCTGGCCGACAGGTCGAACGGACCGATGAACACGGCGTTCACGCCGCGGACCGCGACGATCTCGGCCATCTGCGGCACCGCATCGGCGTGCTCGACCTGCGCCACCACGACCGTGGATTCGTTGTCGCCGGCGATCGCCTGCTGGATGCGGCGGCCGTAGCCCTGCGCGCGACCGGCCCCGATGCTCCGCGCGCCCGTCGGCGGGTACTTCGCGGCCCGCACCGCGGCGCGCGCCTCTTCCGGCGTGCCCACGTGCGGGACGATGACGCCGGCCGCCCCGGTGTCGAGCGCCTTGCCGATCAGGATCGGCTCGTTGTAGGGGACACGAACGAGGCAGGGGCACGCGGACCCTGCGGCCTGCACCATCCGCTGCACGATCTCGAAGTCGAGCAGGCCGTGCTCCATGTCGATGAACAGCCAGTCGAAGCCGGCGGAGGCCAGCAGCTCGGCGATCTCGGGCGACGGCAGCGTCAGCAGCGTGCCCAGCAGCGGCTCGCGCCGGGCGAGCCGATCACGGAACGTGTGGTGCGATGAATCTGACATGACGGTGTGCCCTTCCGGCTCACGGCTCACGACTTGCGGCGGCGTCACGCGCGTCACGCTATGCACAGCCGCAGGCCGCACGCCGCGGGTCGCCAGCCGGCTCCCTACCCTTTCCCAGTCTGACAGTTCCAGCATAGCCCGAACGTCCCATCGTTCTGCTCGTGGCAGCACGGGCACGTCCAGGGCTTGAACGACGGGGAGGCCGTGGCGGCCTGCGCCTTCGTCTCCTCGACGAACTCGTTCACGACTTCCTCGGCATCGACGACCCGGTCCTCGGGCACCAGCACTTTCACCGACGCCAACTGTCCCCCGTCGATGATATACGGGGCCAGCGTGCCCATGACTTCGTCGCCGATGCGCACCGGGATCTCCTCGGCCTCGAGCAGGCTGTAGAGCATCGCGGTGTCGGCGGCGTTCCCCGTGTAGACGATGACCCATGCTGGCGTCGGCATAAGGGCAGAGCATAGCATGGCGGCCGAAGGTCCGGCCCGGGCAGCCTTTGTCACTCCGCCGCCCGTTTCTGTGTCTTATGATCGTATGGCGGACCGTCGAAACCGCCTGAAGGGAACCCCCGTGCGAGACGTCCGCAGCCTCATCAACGCCGCGTGGAAGCGCCGCGAGCCGGTCTTCTGGGTGCTCCTGGTCACGCTGGCCGTCGGCACGCAGTGGCCGATGCTGAAGGGCTGGTATGACCGCGCCAGCGGCGCGCCGGACCCGTCGACGTCCATCGCGTGGCGGACGGACCTCCCGTCGGCGCTTCGCGAGGCGCGCGCGCGGCGCAGCCTCGTGCTGGTCGAGTTCTCCGCGAGCTGGTGCCCGCCCTGCATCGCGATGAAGCACGAGGTCTGGCCCGACCCCGGCGTGACGGCGGCCGTCAACGCCTCGTTCATCCCCGTGAAGGTGGACATCGACGCCGACAGCACGCTCTCGGACCGCTACGACGTGCCGGCGATCCCCGCGGTTCTCGTCCTCGATGCGAGCGGCAAGATCGTGCGCCGGCACGACGGCTACCTCCCCCTCGACGGCATGCTGCAGTTTCTCGCCCGTCGGCAACCCTGAAGGGTCGCCCTACACACGGCTTCGGGCTTCGGCGGACAAGCGTCCCTCGTCTCTGCCCCGCGGTGTAAGATCGCGCCTGCGTCGCCATCCACCGCACCGGGGGAGCCATGACCACACCTGCCGATCATTCCCGACGCGCGTTCATTGCCTCCATGAGCCTGCTCTCCGCGGTGCCGCTGTCAGCGGCCGCGTGGCGAATGGAGCCGGACCGCCCGATGCGGCAGCCGCCCGACCGACCCCGCGGCCTCGCCCCGCGCGCGGACGACTTCCTCTTCGCGCCGGGCGTCGTCTACCTGCAGACCGGCTCGCTCGGCCCGACGCCTCGGCCCGTGATGGACCGGGTCATCGCCGCGTGGCGGGAGCTCGAGCAGAACCCGGTCTACTACGCCTACGGCCCGCACGAGCAGGCCATGGAAGAGACGCGCGCGAAGGTGGCCGCGTTTGTCGGCTGCGGGAGAGACGAGCTGCTCGTCACCCGCAGCACGACCGAGGGGATGAACTGGGTGGCGCAAGGGCTGGGCCTGAAGGCCGGCGACCGGGTGCTGACGACCGACCAGGAGCACCCCGGCGGTTGCGTCTGCTGGGACTACGTCGCCAGGAAGCACGGCGTGGCGCTGGACGTCGTGCCGATCCGCCCGGGCGAGCACGACGCCCGCGCGATCGTCGACCGGTTTGCGAGCGCCATCACGCCGCGGACACGCGTGATGTCGTTCTCGCACCTGCTCACGAGCACCGGCCTGCGAATGCCGGTGGCCCTCCTGTGCGCACTCGCACGGGAGCGGGGATGCCTCTCGGTCGTGGACGGGGCGCAGGCGGTCGGCGCGATCGCCGTCGACGTGAAGGCGCTCGGGTGCGACGTGTATGTCGCGAGCGGACACAAGTGGCTGCTGGCCCCGGCGGGCACGGGGCTGCTCTACCTGAGCGGGGCGATCGGCAACGCGGTCGATCCGATCCCGCTCCAGGCCGGGCGCGCCGTGTACTCCGCCTCGTCAGGCGTGACCAACATCCCGGGCGTGCTCGCGATGGCCACGGCCGTCGATTACCTCAACGCGATCGGCATCGGCGCCATCGAGCGCTACAACCTGGCGCTCCGCCAGCGTGTCTTCACCGCGCTCCAGGGCGTGCCTCGCCTTCGCATCGTCAGTTCGCCGGACGGCCCTGCGGCCTCGCCGATGCTGTCCTACGTGCTGCCCGACGCGGTGAAGAGCGAGGACCTCTACGAGCGCCTGTCTCGACGTCACCACGTCGTGGTGAAGGTCGTGCCGTCGCAGTGGTTCAACGGCCACCGCATCTCGACGCACCTCTTCAACACGCCGGAGGATGTGGACGCTCTGGTCAACGCGCTCCGGGCAGAGCTGACGTGATCTTCGAATCTCGCGATCTTGCGATCTAAGTATCTTGCGATCTGGGACACGAGCGGCCGCGTGGCCGACGGCTCGCACGATCGCACGATCACACGATCGCAAGATGTAAGAGTCGGGCTACATCTGTCCTAGTCCCTGTCTTCTCCCCTGACGAGTCCCTCCGCCAGCTCGTACAGTTCCGCCTGGCGGCGGGCGTACGACGGGTCGCCGAGCGCCTGCGTCCGCTCCGCCTCGGCGTGCAGCCTGTCGGCCAGCATCGAGAGGCGCGCGAGCGATCCGAGCCGCCGGCTGTCGCGGTCCGGTCCAGAGAGGTCCAGCTTCTCGACGAGGGCCCAGATCTTCAACCCCTCCTGCGACGCGGCGTACGAGTACGTCCGCGTGAAGCGCAACTGGTCCGCGGTCACGCCGTTGTACCCGGACTGGAACATGTCGCGCAGATCGGTGGCGACCAGGTCGCCCAGGTTGTTGGGAGGCAGGCCGAGCAGCAGTTCCTCCGTCTTCACAATCGAAGCCGTGCTGTAGTGGCGCGTCGCCGCGCCGGGCTTCGCGTAGGGGCTGACGACCACGAGCGGTGTCCGGTGCGGGTGGAGGTGATCGAGCGTCGACTGGGCGTCGTCCCAGGTGATGAAGATGGCGCTGCCCTCGCCCGTCTTCGGGTCGTAGTACACCCGGCTTCGCATGATGTGGTCGACCACCATGCCGAGCGCGGCGTCGCCGTCGGCCACCTGCAGCGCCGGCACCCGCTCGGCGAGGTTCTTCGCCTGGACGTTCCCCATGTGATCGTTCGGCTGGTAGATGTAAAGGAACTGCGGCAGCGTGCCTGCAGCCACCATCCGGTCGAAATCGCGGCAGAACTCCTCGGCGCGCCGCTGGTCCGAGATGTTGAGATTGAAGCCCGGGTAGTTGAGATCGAGGTGCGGCTCGCCGCTTGCGTTCCGGCTGCCCNNCTGCCCAGCACGGCCAGGATCGGATTGGCCATGAAGTACGACTGGCCGAGCCCCCGGAGCGGCGAGTCGACGTCGCCCTGGTTCGTCAGCGGCGAGGTGAGGGGAAGCGCCGGGTAACCGGCCTTGCCGCTCGGCGGATCGTCGAGCGTGGTGGGCGCGCTGGCGCCGGTATCGGTGCCGACGATCCGGATGAGGTCGCCGTAGTCCTTGAACGACACGCCGTGGCGCGCCGCGTTGTTGAAGATGTAGCCCGACTCCGGGTAGTCCTCGGCGTCCATGTTCTTGTTGACGAGCAGCCCGCGCCCGGCCTTGTCGCTGAGCGTCTTTTCCGTGTAGTCGCTCACGGTCCCCGACGCCGAGAACTGGTGGCCCGCGTCGCTCTCCTCGGCGTCGCTGTAGTAGTTGACGCCGACCGCGAACCTGGCCGCGAGCGCCTGCAGGTTCTTCGAGACGGCCGTGTACTGCGCGTCGGTGAACGCGGCGCCCGAGCTGTCGGTGTAGGACAGGCTGGCAAACGGCCCGAACTCGCTCATATTCCCGAGCATCGAATCGAACGTCTTGTTCTCGTGGAGGATGAAGAAGACGTGCGTGATCTTGCGCGACGCGGCGCCGCCGGCGGGCACGACGCGCGTGTCCATCGAGGGCACGAGCGTGAAGGCGCTGGCGAGCACCGCCTGGTTGTCGGGACTCGTCGCCGCCAGGTCCACCTTCTGGACGCTGCCGAAGATGTAGTTGCTGTCGACTTTGACCAGGCTCCCGGCGATCCCCATCACCTTGGAGGGAGGCCTCGAGGCGCCCGACCGGGAGAGGTCCTCGGCGATCCCCTTGGCGTTGGCGACGTAGAGGTACTTCCCGTCCCGGCTCAGTTCGACGGCCGTCGGGTACCAGCCGGTCGGGATGCGGCCGACGAGCACGGGTTTCTCGGGGCTCCTCGTGTCGAGCACGGCCACCGAGTTGAGGCCGGCCTCGGCGACATACGCGCGGGCGCCGTCGGGAGACACCACGATCGCGTTCGGCGCGCCGCCGTGCAGGGCGGGCTTCACGCCACCGACCTTGACCGGCGAGAGGTCCAGGTCGTGCAGCACTTCGGCGGCCGACCGGCCCGCTTCCAGCCCGACCCCCCTCCCCACACGGATGATGCCGATGCGGTCGCTGTTCGACTTGGTGACGTAGAGGTACTGTCGGTTCCCGCGGCCGACGAGCGCCGCCGCGCTCGGGTGCGTGTCGCCCACCTGGTTCAGGGCGTCGAGCGGCTCGCCCATGTAGATCGATCGCTCGATCGTCGCGCGCGACCCATCGCCCTCGGGCAGCGCCACGATCGAGACCGACGAGGTCTTCGGCGTGGATCCGCCGGTATCGGTTTTCGGCACGAAGAACCCGGCCGGCCGGTTGCCTTCGATCGGGGCGATGGAGGCGAGCGTGCCGTCGGGGCCGTAGGTCGGCTTCGCGAACGTGTACTCGGTCATGCCCCAGTTGGACACGAACGCCCATCGGCCGTCCGCGCTCAGCGTCACGTCGTACGGAAAGTACCCCACGGCCACCCGCTGGACAACGGTGAGCGAGGCGATGTCGATCACGGCGAGGCTGTTGTCGCCGTTGCAGGCGACGTAGAGGAACCGGCCGTCCGGGCTGAGCGCCAGGCCGGCCGGAAACGTCGTCGCCGCGCCGGCCGTGCGGTTGAAGCCGGTCGGCGCCGGCGGCCTGTTGCCCTCCGTGTCCGCGGCGTTCAGCGCCGCGCCGGGCTTGTAGTGCGAGACGAAACCGGCCCGCCCCGGCGTGATCGGCTCGATCGCCACCCGGCCTGCCGCGCGGATCGCGCCGGCTGGCGACAGCGTGAACCGCTTGACGTCGTTGTCGCCGCCGCCCGAGGCCCACACGGTGTACGGGCCGCGGCCCGTGATCTGCAGCCCGACGAAGAACCGGCCGGCCGCGCTGATGCGGGAGACGACCTTCATCGTCGCCGTGTCGATGACCGACAGCGAGTAGCCGACCGAGTTGGCGGCGTCGTGCTGGGCGGCGACGGCCGCGTTCTCGTCGTTGTCGTTGGTCGTGACGAGGAACTTCCCGTCGGGCGTGAGGCGCACGCCGAGCGGATTCATCCCGACCTGCACGCTCTGCCCCGCCGGCCTGACGATGCGCCCGTTCGGCAGGACGCCGTGGTAGTAGTCGTCGCCGAATTGCTCCGGCCCGGCAAACCGTTCGGCGCCGTTCCGGTCAGGGGCCGACGAACCATAGACCGGCGAGACGACCCGGCCCCAGTTGTCGCGCGTCATCTGCGCGCGGGCGGCCGGCGCGGAGCCGGCGACGACCAGCGCGACGGCGAGGCCCAGGACGGCGAAGAGACGGGGTGCTGGAGTCGTGTGTCGAGTCATGACGTCAGTGTCGGAGGAAGATTGAGGTGTCGGTTCGGCCGGCTCCACACCCAGGGCGGGCGCGTCGTGGAGCCAGCCGGCCGTGTCGGCTCGGCTACCAGCGGATGCGCGGCTGATCGAAGGCCTCCGCGAGATGATCGAGCTCGTTCCTGATTGCCGCCCACTCCTTCTCGACGTGCGGACCGAGCCGGTGGCGCGGCAGGAGACGGTTCACCCGCCGTCCGGCGTCGATGGCCGACCCCACGTATCCCCGCGCCCTCCGGTAGTCGTGGTCGCGGTTCCAGGTGTCCCGGACGTGGTTGAGCGCCTGCTCGAGCTGTGAGGCGTTCCGGTCCAGCGGGTCGCCCTGGTGGCGATCGTGGCCCCAGGCCCTCTCGACCGCGCGGAGGAACTCGTCGGTACGCTGCTCGCAGTCCCGGATGACGCGCGAGATCCGTTCGTCGCGGCCCTCCGGCCCGCGTCCCTGTCGCGGCTGGGCCTTCGCAACGACCGGCCACAGCAGCGCCAGGGCCATCACCATCGGCACGACTCTTCTGAGGCTCATGGATCCCTCCTTGCGGACACAGTCCTGTCGCCAGAGTGAACGAATCCGACTCTAACGCAATCACCGGAGGGAGGCAAACGGAAGAAGAGCAGGCCTGAAGGTCTGGATCACTCCGCTCTTAGCGCACTCGTGGGCGACACCGAAGCGGCGCGGCCGGCCGGAATGATGGCCGCAACGAACGCGCACAGTCCGAGCGAAACGACGGCCAGCGTCAGCGCGACCGGATCCCAGAACGACACGCCGTAGAGCTGGGCCGAGATGAGCCGCCCCGCGCCGACCGCCAGCGGCAGGCCCAGCACGAGCCCGAACGCCACGCGCTTGAACGCCGTCCGGACGACGAGCGCCACCACTGAACCGCGGCCGGCGCCAAGCGCCATCCTGATGCCGATCTCGCCCGTCCGCCGCGTCACGGTGTAGGCCGTGATGCCGTACAGGCCCACGGCGGCGAGCAGCAGGGCGACGACGCCGAACAGCCCCGCGAGGCTTGCCACCGCCCGCTCCTGGTCGAACGACAGATCGACCTGATCCTGCAAGGTCCGCACGCGGATCACCGTCAGGTTCGGGTCCACCTCGGCCAGCGCCTTGGTCAGCACCGGCTCGAGCGCGCCGGGCGGGACGTCGGTCACCAGCATGATCCCCTCGATGAAGTGGGACTGCAGCTCGATTCGGGCCAGCAGCTCCTGCGGGTATGGGACATTCTGGGCGAGCGGCGCGTAGAACATCGCGCGCGCCGGCCGGTTGAGCGCGAATCCCGCGAACTTCGCGTCGCCGACCACGCCGACGATGCGGAACGTGCCCGCGTTCTCGGGCAGGTCGAGGCCGAAGTGCTGGCCGAGCGGGTCCTCGGTCGTCTTGAAGAACCGCTTCACGAACGCCTCGTTCACCACCGCCACGAGTTCGCCGGTCTCGTTGTCGGCGGCGCTGAAGTAGCGGCCGCGGACGAGCCGCACGCCGAGATTCTGCAGGTAGCTGGCGCTGACGCGGTCCCACGACGAGCCCGACTCGGCGCTCAGCTTCGCCTGCGGATGGCCCGACACGAACACCAGCTCGCCCCAGTTGTCGGTGAGCGGGTTGTAGAGCGCCAGCCCCGCCCCCCGCACGCCGGGCAGGCGGTCCAGGCGTGCCTCGACCGCCCGGTAGAGCGACTGCAACTGCGGCAGCGAGTACGTGGTCGGCGGTCTGTTCAGCGCCACCAGCACCCGCCCCGGCACCTGAAATCCGAAGTCCTGGTGCTCGAGCTTGTCGAGACTTCTCGCCAGCATCGTCGCGCCGGCGACGAGCACGACCGACACGGTCGCCTGGACGACGAGCAGCCCCGTGCGGACGAGCGACGAGCGGTCGCCGCCGCCGCGGCCCAGGCCGTGCAGCGCGTCGATCGGCGCCGTGCGCGTGGCGAACCAGGCGGGGACGGCGCCGAACACGGCACCGGTCACCAGCGCCAGGCCGAATGCGAACATCAGCACCAGGAGGGAAGGCTGAACGCTGATCGGCAGGAACCTGGAACTGTGGAACGCCAGCACGAGCAGCAGGCGGGCAGCGCCGACCGCGACCGCGAGGCCGACCAGCCCTCCGGCCACGGCGAGGATACTGCTCTCGACGAGCGCCTGCGTGATGATCTGCCGCCTGGTTGCGCCGATCGCAAGGCGCAGCGCCGTCTGCGGCCTCCGGGCGGCGGCCCGCGCCAGCAGCAGGTTGGCGACGTTCGCGCAGGCGATGAGCAGCACGAGGCCGCACACGGCGAGCAAGATCTGGAGGCTGCGCCCGTACTCTTCCTTCATCACACCGACGCCGGCGCCGGCCGGGACGACGGTGATCACCTGCTTGGGGAGCGCCCGGATGATGTCCGGCATCCAGTTGGCGGGATAGCCGGACTCGTACTGGATCCACGAGCGGAGAAGTGTCGTGAGGCGCGCGGACATGCCTTCGGTCGTCGCGCCTGGCCGCAGCCGACCGATGACGCGCAGCCAGGCCCCGACCGACTGGTTGAGCAGCGCGCTGCCGCCGTCGATGACCGGTTCCTGGTGCAGCGGGACGAACAGGTCGGGAGGATCGGGGCGCAGCGTCTCGCCGAAGAACCCCGGCGGTGCCACGCCGATCACCGTGAAGGGATGCCCCTCGATCACGAACGTGGCCCCGACGATCGTCGGGTCGGCGCCGTAGGTGTTCTGCCAGGCGTGATGGCTGAGCACCACGACAGGAGCCGACGCCGCCCTGTCGTCGTCGGGCGTGAGCAGGCGGCCGCCGAATGGCCGGATCCCGAGCACCGAGAAATAGCTGCCGCTCACGTATTCGGACCGGAGCGGCCTGGCGGCCGTATCGACCCTCTCGCGGCGCACGCTCAGCCGCGCGCCTCCGGCCTGGAACGCCGTCGTCTCCTCGAACTCCGGCGACGCCGCCTTCAGCCGCTCGTACAGCGGATAGGAGACCATCCCCCAGCGGTCCTGCGGGCCGCCTTCGACGCAGCAGTCGTCGCCGTCGCCGATCCGGTAGAGCCGGGCCGGGTCGGAGACCGGCAGCGAGCGCAGCATGATCGCGTGGATCAGCGTGAAGATGGCCGTGGTGCCGCCGATGCCCAGGGCGAGCGTCAGCACGGCGGCGGCCGTGAAGACGGGAGACAACCTGAACTGGCGGAGCGCGTATCGGACGGAGCCGGGAAGGCCGCTCATACCTTCCGTTAGACGGATTCGGCATCCCAATCGTTGGCGCGGCGCCGCCGTCCGGGTTTGACGGCTGAGGGCGAGGGCAACGAAGATGAGACCACGCGTTGACGGCTCGGCCCGGCTCGAGGGGTCCTCGCTCGGCGGGCGGGACACGGGTGAACCAGGCATGCGCATTCTCCTCGCGGTGCACAACGCCTACACGGACCACACGAGTGGCGCCGCGCTGACCATGCGCATCCTGATGCGGTGGATGGCGCAGGACGGCCACGACACGCGCGTGCTCGCGACCGCCCGGTTCGACGCCCGGCCTCCCGGTAGCGTCCAGCAGCATCTCGGGGCGCACGGGATCTCGCCGCGCCGGGTTCCCCCGTCCAGGGCATTCCTCGCCTCGGTGAAGCACAGGCCGGCCAACCTGGGCCCGGGCCGCCCCACGCTCGAGTTCACGCTCGACAACGTCCCGGTGACGATGCTGCTGACGAGCGCGCCGCGGAACACGCCGGCGGACCATTTCGAGGGGGACCAGTTCCTGTTCCTGCTGGACCAGGTTCTCGAGGAGTTCCGGCCGGATCTCCTGGTGACCTACGGCAGCCACCCGGTCGTCCAGGAGGCCATGCGCCGCGCGCGCGAACGAGGCGCGGTGACCGTCTTTAGGCTTGCCAACTTCGGGTACGAAGACCCGAGCTTCTTCACGCACGTGGACCACGTCATCGCATGCAGCCGGTTTCTTGCCGGGCACTACCGGCAGCGCCTGGGGCTGCGAAGCACGCCGCTCGAGTCCGCCATCGACTGGGACGACGTGGAGGCCCCAGACGACCTGCGGCGCTTCGTCACCTTCGTCAACCCGTCGCCGCACAAGGGGTCGATGCTGTTTGCCCGGCTGGCGGACATGCTCGGGTCGGAGCGGCCGGATATTCCGATGCTCGTCGTGCAGTCGGCGACCGCGGCGGGGGGGCTCAATGCCATCCCCGGGCTGGACTTCCGGAAGTACCCGCAGATCATGGCCGCGCCGGCCACGCCGCGGCCGGCTGACTTCTTCGCGCTCACCCGCATTCTGCTCGTCCCCTCGACCTTCGCGGAGCCGTTCGGGAGGGTGGCGGCGGAGGCCCTGGTCAACGGCGTTCCGCCGCTCGTCAGCGACCGGGGGGCGCTGCCGGAGACTGTCGGGGGCGGAGGATTGGTGCTGCCGCTGCCGGCGTGGCTCACTCCCGAAACGCTGGAACTCCCGAGCCCGGAGGAGGTGCGGCCCTGGTTCGACGCGGTGTGCGGTCTCTGGGACAGCCCGGAGCGCTACGCCGCGGCCTCCGAGGCGGCGCGCGCCACGGGCGAGCAACTCTATCACGAGCGAGTCATGCGGAAGCGGTACCGGGAGTATTTCGAGTCGCTCGGCGCGGGCGAGAATCTCTTCCTCTGACGCAATTTCGATGAAAAAAGTCTCCGGCGCGACGCACTTTGCCCGACAAGGCTCACGGCCTCGTGACGTAAGATCTTCTCTCGATTGGACATCGGATCGCGCCTCTCTTTGGCGTGTCTGGCGCCATTATTGCTAATGCTTAACTCACTCTTAGATCAATCCATCCCGCAAGGGGGGTATCATGCTCAGCAATTCGCACGACGTCGCCCCCGTCGCCGGCCCCTCGAGAAGGACATCCAGAGCCACCAGACTGATCCAGGCTGCAGCGCTGGCCGCCGTGCTGGTCCCGCTGGGCACCGTCGCCGTCGAGACGGCTTCGATCCAGTGCGTCACCACCATGAGCGGCGGTGGATCGTGCGCGCCAGGCTTCTATTACGGCGGAGGCGGGGACCAGACCAATACCTGGGAGTTCTACCGGGACGCCAGTTACTCTCAGCTGATATACGTCCTCAAGATCGCCGGCAACCCGGCGGCAGACTTCTCGCTGAATGTCACCGATTACGTCTGGTACTACGGCGGAGGGGGCCCATCCCCCGGGCCCGAGCAGTGGTACTCGACATGGCAGTGCGTCCCGTTGTTCACCCTCTACTCCTACGGAAGTTGCGCCGCGTTCCACGTGTCTGTCGCGTCGCCGAACCCTCCCCCGGGCCCGTTGTTCAACGACCAGTACACGTTGACCATCAAATGGATAGCCAATACGGACCCGCTCTCGGATCCGGGCGCGATGGGAGACGTTACGATCCTGCGGAATGAGGGCGGTCCGTCGGACCCTTACGGGAACCCGCTGACGATTGTCGCTTACGACTCGGGTCCCGGGATTCCGAACACCGACCCTGGCATCAGCGGGAGAGGCGACGGCTTCTCATGGTTCACGGTGTTCACCAATCCCGAGCCGACTCCGGTTCCTGAACCCGCGAGCCTGATCCTCGTTGGCTCTGGGGTGGCAGGGGTGCTCTACCGTGCACGACGTCGCAGGCGTCAGCCGTAGCGCCATGGCACGTCCCGCGCCTTCCGGATTACCCAACGCCGGGCCCGCCAGGCCCGGCGTTGCTGTCTCTCCGGCCCTCGCCGCTGCCCTTCTTCTGTCCGCCGGAGTTGCCCTTCGCCTCTGGCAGTACCTGGCCAACGCCTCCCTCTGGATCGACGAGGCCGCGCTCGCGCGCAACATCGTCGACCGGCCATTCGCCGCCCTGTTCCGGCATCTCGACTACGTGCAGGTGGCGCCACCAGGTTTCCTGCTTGTCGAGAAGGCTGTCGTCACGCTCATCGGCGGTTCCGAATGGGCGCTTCGCCTCTTCCCGTTGCTGTGCGGTCTTCTCGCCCTCGTGCTCTTTTGGCGGGTTGCGGCCCTGACGCTGGCGGGCTGGGCCGTGCCGTACGCGGTCGGCCTCTTCGCGCTGGCAACGCCAGCCGTTTACTTCTCCTCGCAGGTCAAACCGTACTCGACTGACATGGCCGCCACGGTTTTGGCACTCTGGGCCGTGTTGCGGCTGCGTCAGGACCGGCCGGACGGCTCCGCCGCGCTCGTCGCTGCGGCAGCAGGTGCCGTGGCCGTTTGGTTCTCGCATCCCGCGATGCTGGTCCTTGCCGGCACGGGCACTGCGCTTGTCCTGTCGAGTGTGACAGGAGAACGGCGCCCGGCATTCCGGAGCCTGTTTGTGATGGGCGCCGCCTGGACGGCCAGCGCGGCCCTTGCCGCTGCGCTAGCGCTCCGGAACGTGCCGCCTCAGGAGCGCGCGTATTCCCAGTGGTACTGGAGCGGAGGCCTGATGCCGATGCCGCCGAGAACGCTGGACGACGCGCTCTGGCTGTGGCGGCACCTCACGTGGGCGTTCGGCACGTTCGCCACCGAGCTGCGGCGCACCAACGGTGGCCTGGGTTATCCGTGGTCTTGGTCGTTCGCCATCCTGGCAATCGTCGGCATCGTCGCACTGTGGCGGCGACGGCGCAAGGCGGCGCTGATTCTGGCAGGTTCCGTGCTAGCCGCGGTCGCGGCTTCGGCACTGCACGTGTATCCGTTCACGGGCCGCGCCCTCAGCTTCCTGTTGCCCGTGTTCCTGCTCGCGACGGCGGCCGGGGGCGATCATCTGCTGAGAAACTGGCCTGCTCGCCTGCAGTTCGCGTCGCCGGCCCTGCTCGCGCTGATGGTGGGGTCCCCCGTCTACGCGACGCTCGTGGCGCTCCCTCCGGAGCGGGTGGAGCACATGCGGCCGGTCATGGCCTCGGTCGCCGAGCGCCGGCAGATGGGCGACGCGACTTACGTCTTCCACGGCGCGGGTCAGGCGTTCATGTACTACGCCCCGCGGTTCGGCATGACCGGGCAGGAGTATGTCCTCGGACGATGCTCGATGACCGACCTTCGGGTCTACCTGCAGGACCTGGATCGGTTCCGTGGGCGGCCGAGGGTGTGGGTTGTCGCCACGCACGCGAGGATGGAAGCGCTTGAACTGAGGACGATGACCGGCTACCTGGACTTGATCGGCCGTCGGCTGGACTCGATCGAGGTCCGTTCCACGTCGGGCCAGCCGTCTACCGGCGCCTACGCCTATCTCTACGATCTCAGCGACGGAGACCGGCTCCGCGCATCGTCGTCGGACAGCTACCCGGCGCCGGCCGTGCAGGCCGACGAGGGCGCCGCGCGTTGGGGGTGCTACGGCCCGCAGTCCCCGCTAGAACGCTTTTGACCACTTCACGCACTCGGCGTGAATCGCCTTCAAGTCAGCGCGCTCGAGCAGCTTCTGACTGCCGTCTTCGCGCGCCATCTCGTCGAGGATCTGCAACGCCGTCGCATAGTGTCGGCGGGCCTGGCGATCGCCGGAGAGCCGCATCGTGGCGGCCAGCACGTATTCGCTCCTCGCCTGCAGCTCGCGCAGCCCCATCGTCTCGGCCTTCGCCAGCGTCTCCTCGATCTGCTGGCGCGCCAACTGGCGGTCGCCGGCCCTGAGCAGCGTGTCGGCCCGCTCCAGGGCGCAGCGGACGGCCAAGTACGACAGGCCCGCGATCTCGGCCCGCCGGCCGACCTGCGCGAGCGCAGCCGCCGCCGCGCGGCTGGGCTGCGCGGCCGCCGAGACATCGGCCGCAACGAACCGGGCCCAGAGGTCCATCGACCGGTCCGACGACCGCTCTGCTGCCTGCGCCGCCTCGCCGGCGATTCGGGCCGCGCCTTTCGCATCGCCTCTATAGAGCGCGTTCTCCGCCTGGAAGCGCGTGACCTGCGCCGTGAGGATGGGGTTCTTGAGCTCGCGCGCTACCGCTAGCGCCTCGTCCAGCATCTTCGACGCCTCGTCGAACCTCCCGCTCAGCGCGAGGCTGTATCCCGTGCCGCTCAGGATCTCGCCGAACCAGAAGTCGCGTTGCTTCAGGCCGCGGAACGCCTGCAGCGCCTCGCTCTTCGACTTGACCGCGGCGCCGTACCGCCCCTGGTAGTCGAAGATCGTCCCGATGCTGTAGGACTCGATGGCCGCGGAGCGCGTGTCTCCGTCCGAGCGCCTGAGGTCCAGCGCGCGAAGGTAGCGCGTGAGCGCCTGGTCGTACTTGCCCATCTTCGCGAGCGTCTCACCCAGGTTGTGCAGCGTATCGGCCATCTCCGACGGCACCTTGGCCTGCTCGCGGATCTCGAGCGCACGCTCGAAGTAGGTCTGCGCCTCTGAGAATTCCCCCTTCGCGAGGTAGGCGTTGCCGATGGCGTTCAGCGCCAGCGCCTCGCCGCCGCGATCTCCCTGCTCGCGCCTGAGCGACAGCGCCTCCTTGAGCAGCGGCAGCGCATCGTTGGGCCGACCGAGGCCCTCGTGCAGCAGGGCGCCGAGATTGGTGAGCGTCAGCGCCATGCCCGCCTTGTCGCCCACTTCACGCTGGAGCGCGAGCGCCTCGTTGTAGCTCTTCTCGGCTTCCTTGGGGTTCCCGATGAGTTCCTGGATCTGCGCGATCTCACCGAGGCTGACCGCCATCCCCCGCTTCTGCCCCATCTGCCGCTTGATCGCGAGCGACTCCTGGTACTGCTTCAGCGCGTCGGCCGGCTGGCCCATCCGCTTGTAGGCGACGCCGATCGCCTGGAGGATGTTGGCCCGCGCCTCGTCGTTGCGAAGCTGGATGGCGAGGCTGAGCGCGTTGTTGAGCGGCTGCAGGGCCGCCTTCGGATCGCCGCGCTTGATCGAGACGCGGCCCACGGCGAGCAGTCCGACGACGTACTTCGGGTCGAGTGAGACGGCCTTCGCGAAGTGGTCCTGCGCCTTGGCGAGGTCGCCGGTCCGCTCGTACAGGCTCCCGACGTCGAAGTGCAGCTGCGCGTTGTTGGGAGACACCTTCAGCAACTTCTCGTAGGTCTCGATCCCCTTCGCGTTGTCGTTCGTGAGGCGGTAGTGGGCGGCCGCGATGACGTACTTCTCCTGCGGCGGAAGCGACTCGCTCAGGCCGATGGCGCGGCGCGACTGCTGCTCGGCCTGTGCGTCGTACCCGAGCGCCGAGTAGGTCTCCGCGAGCGCCGAATAGGCGAGCGCGAAGTTCCCGTCCTCGCCAATGGCCGCCTGGAAGCGCTTGAGCGCCTCCTGGTGATTGCCGTCCCGCGAGAGGTTGACGCCGTCGTTGTAGAGGCGCAGCGCCTCGAACGACTGCGTGGACGGCCGCCACGCCGACGCCTTCAGCTCCTTCAGGACGTCGGACGACCCGGCGGCCAGCGCCTGCTGGACGGACCCGGCGAGCTGCCCGACCGAGGCGAGCAGGCCCGACTGGTTGGCGGCGGTCGCCTTGAGCGACGTCGTCTTCTGCTGCGCGAGGTTCTGCAGCGTCGCGTCGATCCGGATCTCGTCGCCGAACTTGACGTACTGGCCCCAGAGAATCGTCTGCGCGCTGGCGAAGTCGGCGATGCGGGCCAGGTCCGACGGCGACAGGTTCGTGCTGGCCTCGATCCGCAGGTCGCGAAGCACCTCGCGCAGGCGCACCGATGGGATCGTGCGGATGTGCGAAGCCTCTCCAAGATCGGTCGCCAGCACTTCGCTGAGGCTCGGGCCGAGCGAGTCGAGCATCGGGTCGCCCGAGGCGTTCCTGAAGGGGAGCACGGCGAGAGAGACCGTCGGCGCGGACGACCCGGCTGCGGCCGCGACGCGCGACGCGTCGTACCACCGCTTGACCCCGAACGCGGCGGCGCCCGCCAGCACGATCACGGCCAGGGCCACGAGCGCCGGAACGAGCGGCTTCCGGGCAGCGAGCTTTCCGCGCGACGGCTTCACCGCCGGCGGGGCTTCCCCGCGGTCGCCTTTGGCGACGCGATCGAGGTCCCGCAGCAGGTCGGCGCTGGTCTGATAGCGGGCGTCGGGGTCCGGCTGCAGACACCGCATGACGACAGCATCGAGCGCCTCCGGGATGTCCGCATCGATCGTGCGCATCGGCGGCGGCGCGTCCTGCATGCGGGCCATCAGCTCCGCGAACGCGGTGGTGGCGCCGGCGTGCCGGTGGCCCAGCAGCATGTCCCGGACGATCAGGCCAAAGGCGTAGATGTCGGCCCGCTGGTCGACCTCGATCCCCCGTGCCTGCTCCGGCGCCATGTACGCCACCGTCCCGATGACGGCCCCCGCGACGGTCACGGCGAAACCGGTCGCGTCGGATGTCGAACGAGCAATGCCGAAGTCCATGATCAGCGCGTGGTCCTCGGCGTCGATCATGATGTTCTC
>PMKG01000142.1 GCA_003157675.1 Acidobacteriota bacterium | reverse complement strand
GCCAAGAGCGTCTTCATCTACCTCGGCATCCCGTTCCTGGCGGGGATGCTGACACGCTTCTTCCTCGTGCGCGCCCGGGGCCGGCAGTGGTACGAGGCGTCGTTCGTCCCGAAGATCAGCCCCCTGACGCTCGTTGCGTTGCTCTTCACCATCGTGGTCATGTTTTCGCTCAAGGGCGAGTACATCGTCTCGCTCCCGATGGACGTCGTCCGGATCGCGATCCCGCTGCTCATCTACTTCGTCGTGATGTTCATGGTGTCGTTCTACATGGGACACAAGCTGGGAGCGGACTACTCGAAGACCGCCACCCTGTCCTTCACGGCGGCGAGCAACAACTTCGAGCTCGCGATCGCGGTGGCCGTCGCCGTGTTCGGCATTCACTCGGGTGCGGCCTTCGCGGCTGTCATTGGCCCGCTCGTCGAGGTCCCGGCGCTCATCGGCCTGGTCAACGTGTCGCTGGCGTTCCAGAAGCGGTATTTCCGCGTGACGCCGGCCGTGACGCCAGCCGCCTGAAACGGACCGTGTCGCACTATGACTAAGTCCATCCAAGAGAGTCAGCCACGCGACTGAGGACCTACCTGGCAGCGTGCGCGGGTGCGCTGGTGCTGTGGGTCGGGCTCTACGCCGTCCTGCAGAGGCTGGCGGTCTGGCTGACGTACGGCGCGGCCGGCCTCGAGCGAGGGACGCGCCTCGCCTCGGCCGTCGAGTTCTTCGTCTTCGAGGCGCCCAAGGTCCTGCTCCTGCTTGTGCTGGTCGTCTTCGGCGTCGGCATTGTCCGGTCGTTCTTCACGCCCGAGCGCACGCGCCGCGTGCTGGCCGGCAGGAGCGAGTCGGTCGGCAACGTGCTGGCGGCCCTGCTGGGAATCGTCACGCCGTTCTGTTCCTGCTCGGCCGTCCCGCTGTTCATCGGGTTCGTCACCGCCGGCGTACCGCTCGGCGTGACCTTCTCGTTCCTCGTCTCGGCGCCGATGGTGAACGAAGTGGCCCTCGTGTTGCTCTTCGGCCTGTTCGGCTGGAAAGTGGCGGCCATCTACGCGAGCACCGGCGTGCTGATCGCCGTCGTTTCCGGGTGGACGATCGGGCGGCTGCGCCTCGAGCGCTACGTCGAAGATTGGGTGTTCACGACCCGTCCGGCCGGTGCGGGCGTGGTCGAGGCTCCTCTCGACTGGGCCACCCGCATCGAGGCCGGGTGGCAGGCGATGTCCGAGATCGTCAGCAAGGTCTGGCCCTACGTGCTTGCCGGGATCGCGGTCGGCGCGGCCATTCACGGCTACGTGCCCGAGAACTTCATGGCCTCCATCATGGGCAAGAGCGCCTGGTGGAGCGTGCCGCTGGCGGTCGTGATCGGCATCCCGATGTACTCGAACGCGGCTGGGATCATCCCGGTCGTCCAGGCGCTGCTCGGGAAGGGCGCCGCGCTCGGGACGGTCCTGGCGTTCATGATGGCCGTCATCGGGCTGTCGCTGCCCGAGACGATCATCCTGCGGCGCGTGCTGAAGCCGACGCTGATCGCGGTGTTTGTCGGCGTCGTCGGCACCGGCATTTTGATTGTCGGTTATCTGTTCAACGTCCTGTTCTAGGGAGAGGCCTTCATGAAGATCGTGGTATACGGACCGGGTTGCGCGCGGTGTCACGAAACCGAGCGGGTGGTGCGTCATGTCGTCGAGCAGCTGGGTCTCAGCCCCGAGGTGCAGAAGGTGACGGACTTCCGCGCGATGGCGGAAGCGGGCGTCGTCGCCACGCCGGCGGTGAGCATCGACGGCGTGCTCAAGATCGCGGGACGAATCCCGAAGAGCGATGAGGTGCGGGAGTGGCTGACAGCGTCGTAGAAACGGCATCCGACGGTGCGCGGACCGTGTGCGACGAACTGAGGAAGATCTACGTCGAGAGCACCAGCCAGTGCAACCTCGACTGCCGGATGTGCGTGCGGCACGGGTGGCGGGAGCCGCTCGGGCACATGCCGGTCGAGCGATTCGAGCGGCTCGTCGGCGGGATCCTGGCGCCTTCCGCCTCGCCCGTGACGCTCACCTTCGGCGGATTCGGCGAACCGCTCGTTCACCCCGAGTGGCGGCGCCTGCTCGCCCTGGCGCGGGCGCGCGACCTGCGCGTCGAGATCATCACGAACGGCCTTCTGCTGGACGCCGCGGCGGCGACGGAGATGGTGGAGCTCGGCGTCGGCCAGGTGACCGTGTCGTTCGACGGCGGCGACGCGGAGGCCTATGCCTGGATGCGCGGCGCCAGCGCGGACGACGCGCTGGCCGCGATTCATCACCTGCGTGACGCCGGACGCGGCGTCCGATGGCGATCGGGGTGGCGGCGGTCGTGACGCGTAGCAACGTCGCCGGCCTGCCGATGCTGCTCGAATGGGCATCGGACCTGAAGCTCGACTTCGTGTCGATCGGCAACCTCGTGCCGCACACCGAGGAGATGGCCCGGGAGATCCTCTGGGAACGGGCGGGGTGGGCCTCCGTGTTCCGGCCAGCCGCCTGGCGGCCGCAAGTGCGTGTCGGGCGCTTCGACCTGGACGAGGCGACGCTTCCGCTGGCGGCCGCGCTGGCCGAGCGCGGCCTCGTCTATCCGCCCCCCTCTGCCGATCCCGCCGCGTGGAGGAACTACTGCCGGTTCGCGCACGAGGGGAGGGGCGCAGTTGGCTGGGACGGGCGGGTGGCGCCCTGCCTCTCGCTGCTTCACACACACGCCGAGTTCATCAACAACCAGACCAGGAGCGTGGACGCGTTCGTCGTCGGCCACGTGGACGAGCAGCCGCTCGCCGACATTTGGCGTGGCCAGGCGTTCCGGGAGTTCCGCGAGCGGGTCCGCGCGTTCGAATTCCCCCCGTGCTTCCACTGCGGGGGATGCCACTTCACCGAGACGAACCGGGAGGACTGCTACAGCAACCCTGCGCCCGTGTGCGGCGAATGCCCATGGGCGCAGGGCATCGTGCTCTGTCCGTGAGGCTCCTTCCCTATTTCTTCGGAGCCGCAAGCTCGGCCTTCAGTACTTCAACGGCCTTCTCGATCTGCACGTCGCGGCCGGCCGCGAAATCGGCCGGCGAGTTGTCGACGTAGACGTCGGGCGGCACGCCGTAGTTCTCCATGTTGTCGCCCTTCGCCGTCCAGACGCCGCTGCCCGGCGTCCGGATGCTGGACCCGTCGAGCAGCGTGTAGGACCCGGTCGCGATCACCGCGCCCATCGTCGGCACGCCGACCGTCTGGCCGAGGCCGAGCTCCTTGAATCCCGCGGGGAACATCTCCGCGTCGGACGCGGAGCGCTCGTTCTGCATCACCACCATCGGCCCGTAGAAGTTCTGCGGGCGCCACACTTTGAGGTCGGAATCGCGGCCGACCGAAAACTGGTACCTCCGGCCGGCGAGGATGCCGAGCAGCTCCTGGTCGATCCCGCCGCCGCCGTTGAAGCGCTGGTCGATGATGAGCGCCTTCTTGGTGCGGTTCGCGGCCAGGTCGAGCTCGAACTGGCGGAGCGAGGGGGCGTCCATCGCGCGGATGTGGAGGTAGCCGAACTCGCCGCCGCTCAGCCGGTCGACCATCTCGCGGCGGTCGTCGACCCATTTCGCATACTGCAGGTTGCCGAAAGCCGCGGCCGCGATCGGCTCGATCGTCGCCTCCCACGCCCCGTCCTTCGCCGGCTTGCTGTTGACGAGGAAGTGGAACTTCCGGCCGGCCGAGATGGTGAAGTACTTCCAGTAATTGTCCGTCGTCTTCAGGTCGCGGTCGTCGAGGGCGATGATGAAGTCGCCCTTCTTGATTTTCAGGTAATCGTGGTCGGCCGGGCCTGTCTTGTAGATGTGCCCCACGCGGTAGTAGCCCGCCGGGTCCGCCACCAGGTCGAATCCGGGGTACCGCGTCTGCGCCGGGGAGCGCTCGGCGTCGGCCGGACCGCCGCTGACGCCGGTGTGCGACGCGTTCAGTTCGCCGATCATCATCATCANNCGTCGTAGAAGCGGTTCTTCATGATGCGCCAGCCCTCCTCGAACACCTGCTTGCGCAGCGCCCGGTGATCGACCTCGAGGGTGACGCCGAAGGTGACGTGCCGGGCCGCGGCACCGCCCGCGGCCGGCGCCGCCTCAGTGGCTCCGCCGGCGCCGCCACGTCCGCCGCGCGCACCGGCCGAAGCCGC
>PMKG01000033.1 GCA_003157675.1 Acidobacteriota bacterium | reverse complement strand
TCAGCGCCTTCGGCCTCATGGCGCCGGCCGGCAGGCTGTAAAGACGCAGGCGGTCGTCGAGGTCGCCGATGAAGATGACGCCCTGGCCGTCGCTCGCCCACTGAGCGTTGACCGGGCTAAAGGTTCGCTTCGCGCCGCTGTCGTGCCAGACCTCGTGCAGCGACCAGTCGTCGGCGCTGACCGTGTAAATCCAGCGGTTCACCGCGTCGTCCGCGTGCTGGTCGATAAGCAGCCGCCTGCCGTCGGGCGACCAGTTGAAGCTGTCGATCAAGCGCATCGAGGACGTCGGCNNTAGATCGCGACCGTGCGGATCTCGTTCTCGTCGCCCGGATACGCCCGTCGCAGCACATTGACCGTCGTCTCGTCACCGAGGTAGTCCGGGAATGGCACCTTTCGCACCTGGCGACGATCGACGTAGTGGAGCGCGACGTATCGGCTGTCAGGCGACCAGGCGTACACGCGGCTTCCGTCGCCCCACGCGTACGGGCCGATCTCGACATCCGGCCGGTAGTACCTCCCGCCGGACACCGTGCCGATAGGAGGAACGTAGACGTGCGTCGCCTGGACGAGGTGCCCGGTCTTCTGATTGAGCAGCCAGAAGTCCCCGGAACGGACGAAGGAGATGAAGCGGCCGTCTGGCGAGAAGGCCACGTTCGACGCGCCGGTGGCGGCCTGCGTAAGCCGCTTCAGGCCGCCACCGGCGGCGTCGATCCGGAAGAGATCACCGCGATAGCTGAACACGAGGGCCTGGCCGTCCGGGGTCCACGTGAACTCGGACACACCGCCTCGTATCCGCGCTTCGAAGCGCAACCTAGGTGCCCGGACCGGGTCGGGATCGTTCGGCTCCGGATACGGGAAGTCGCGGTCCATGTTGGTGACCTGACTAAGCGGCTCGCCCGCCGCCGGCACGATCCAGATGTCCCTGAACGGCTTGGCCTTGTCGTTCCAGAGAAACGCCAGGCGCGCGCTGTCCGGCGACCAAGTCGGGCTCGAAGGAGCGGTGCCGATGAGGCTCGGCTGCGACGTGATCCGTTCCACGGTGAGACGCCGAGCTTGCGCGGGCGTGCGCTGAGGAGCGCCGGACGCCCCCCCGACGGCGAAAGTGACGACCGCTAACGCGGCCGACACCCACGCTCCTCTTTGAATCGTGCACATCGATGCTGCTCCTGCTGCGCGAACGGCGCGGGAACTAGGGGCGAGGGGTCGGGGATCAGTGGAACGCAGATCGACGGCGAATCGACCGGGTTCAGTGTTCATTGCGATCTCCAGTCAGACTGTAGGTGGCGTGACGGGTCGATCGGGTCGCGAGCAATATGGATAGCACTACCTTGGCAGATTCACAGTTTCGTACGATCCGATCCAAGACTTCGTACTTGTACGTATGACGGGAATTTCGTACGATTGTCGCCGTGGACGAACGCGGTGCGCGCGCCCTGCTTCGGCGGTTCGGGAAGTTTGCCGACCAGTTCGGCGACTGCTTCACCCGGCGAGCCCAAGGCGACGCGGCGACCCAGTATCTCGACGGGCTGTTCAACGACAGCGAGCGCAAGTCCATGCAGGCGATGCATGGCCGGTTGAGCGATCCGATCACCTACGAGGCGCTCCAGCACTTCATCACACATTCGCCGTGGTCGGCGGACCGGGTGTGGGCGCGGGTGCGCGAAGTGGTGCCGGTGCGCACGGGCCTGTTGGCGATCGACGAAACGAGCCTTCCGTAGCAAGGGACACACTCCGTCGCCGTCAAACGCCAGTACTGCGGCGCGGAGAGAAAGATCGCCAATTGCCAGGTGGCGGTCTCGAGCGTGTTGCTCGCCGACGGGCTGACGTGGCCGCTCACGTTCGAATTGTACGTGCCCAAAGAGTGGACCGAGGACGCGGGTCGGCGCGCCGAGGTTGGACTCCCGGAGGGCGTACGATTTCGGGAGAAATGGCGCATCGCGCTCGCGCATGTGCGTGCCGTGTTGAAGGCCGGCTTCACGCTCACGGCGGTGCTCGCGGACGCGGACTATGGCCGCGTCGCGGGCTTTCGACGCGGATTGGAGAAACTGAGGCTGACCTACGCGGTGGCAATCCCCTGGTCGTTCTCGGTCTGGACGAGCGGCGACCGCACGACGCAGACCGCCGGCGGCGTCGCCGCGCACCTGCCGGACGGCGACTGGGTCCGCGTGTGTTGGGCCGACGGGACCAAGGGGGACCTCGCCGCGCGCTTTGTCGCCCGGCGGGTGCGCTTCGCCAAGGGGCGTGGCGAGCGGTGGCTGCTCTGCGAGCGCAGCCTGCACGACGACGAACGGAAATACTACGTCTCCAATGCGGCGCCCACGGCGTCGCTGGACAGCCTCGTGCGCCTGGCGCGCAGTCGCTGGCCTATCGAGCAGCAATACCGGGAGTTGAAGGACGAGCTCGGCTTCGATCATTTCGAAGGACGGAAGTACCAAGGGTGGAATCACCACGTCGTGTTGTCCGCCGTCTCGTTCACGTTTCTCCAGATCGAACGCCGACGGACACCGGACGACGCGCGGCCCACACTGCCGACGGTGCGGTTCTGGGTCCGCGAGATCATGTCCATCTTGTACGTGATCGGAAACCGTAACTTGCT
>PMKG01000068.1 GCA_003157675.1 Acidobacteriota bacterium | reverse complement strand
CGCGCTGCTGTTCCTGGCCGGGCTCGGGCAGATCGTGGTGTTCTCGCTGGCGAACTCGATCGTGCAGCTCATCGTCCCGAACCAGATGCGGGGGCGGGTGATGAGCATCTACATGGTGTCGTTCCGCGGCGGCATGCCGCTCGGCAGCCTGACGGCGGGCGCGCTCGCCAACATCTACTCGGCGCCGTCGGTCCTCGCCGTGGACGGGGCCCTGCTGATGGTGGTGGGCGTCATCGTACTCGCGACTTANNGTGGCCACGCCGGGCTTCGGGCTCCAGGCTCCGGGCCGAAGAGGGATGCCGCGGTCGCGCTCAGCGGCACACCGGCGTCGTGCCGTCGGGGTTGGCACGAACCACGCCCACCTCGGCCGCGGTGGCGAGATAGCGGCCGCCGGGCGCGAACAGGCGCACCCTCAGCACGTGGGCGCACTGCTGGGCCCCCTGTCCGCCGAGATAGATGGTTTGCGTGAAGGCGCCGGTCTCGTCCGGGCCGATCCGGTCTGCCTGGCGGTACCAGCGGTCGGTGAACAGGTCGACGACCAGGTAACTTCCAACCGGCGCGTTGAACACCTGGCCCGTCAGCCGCGCTTCAATCCCCACGGTCCGCACCGGCGTGCCGGCGAGCGGGGCGTGAATCTCGATGCGCGGCCGGCCGGGCGAGGTATCGGGCCGAGCGACGGGGGGATCTTTGCGCTGGTAGATCTCGATCGCCCTGTGCATCCCCGGTTCCGGCAGGCGGGCCGCCAGCTCATACCCACGCTCGAGCCCGGGCCGGATGGCCTCGTGCATCGCCAGCACGGGCGGCTCCATCCCGCTGCTGTCGATGACCACGTAATCGTACACGCCGTCCCGCACCGCCGCGGCGTAGGCCCCGGGACCTTCGCCCCCCGCGTATCGCAGGTAGTACGCGTCCTGGACGTTGCGGAGCGGCAGCGCGGCCTGGTCGTCCCTCAGGTAGGCGCGCAGCGTCGGGTCGTCGACGAGAAATGTCGTGGTTGGGGCGACGCGCCCCTCGAAGAAGGTGAGGATCGGGTCGACGTTCGGCCAGAAGAGGTGCCCCGGCGTGTCCCACGACCTGTCGGCGACGGCGACGCCGGCCGACAGCAGGATGACGCCGGCGACGGCCACCGCCGGATAGGCCCGCCGGCCCGCAATCCGAAGCCCGTCGAGCAGGCCAGCAGCCGACATCGGCACCAGGAACAGCAGCGCGTAGCTCGCCTGCTTGTAGAAGCGCGGCCCGAGGAACCCGGACGTCGACTGGAAGGCCAGCAGGATGGCCACGCCGAGCCACAACAGCGGCACGACGGCCCGCCCGATCGTCGGGCGCAGGCGCGAGGCCAGTAGCGCCACGGCCACGAGCAGCCAGACGTCGATGCGGTGGAAGCCGTACGTCTCAACCCACGAAATGGGCGTTGTGGCTTCCTGCATCCTCCCGTAGAACCCGACGAGCGTCCACAGATCGGTCCAGTAGTACGCGCCGTAAGCCGCGCAGGCCAGCGTGAGCGCTCCGCTGAACCACACGACGGCGCGCCAGCGTCTGCCCCATGTCAGCAGCACCAGCGCCGGGAAGAAGATAGCGACGATGTACTTGGACAGGAACGCCGCGAACATCACCGCCGCAGCCGCCAGCCACACGAATTCGCGCTCCTCGTCCCACGCTTTCGCGTAGAGCCACAGGCCGACGGCGAAGAAGAAGATGGCGCCCGAATCGTAGGTCGCGATGCGGAACGCCCAGACGGGCGGGCTAGCCACGGCGAAGATCGCCGCGGCGGAGAGGCCCGCCTGCCAGCCGAACAGTCGCTTCGTGAACCCGAAGACGGCCAGCAAGGTCAGCGTGCCGAGAGCGGCGCTGAAGAGCCGGAGCGCGAGCAGCCCTCCCGCGCGATGCGCGAGGGCGGCCATGATGCTCCACAGGTACGACCCCATCGAGAAGGTCAGCGGCCGCTCGTACGGGGCCTCGAAGTGGCCGTTCAGGAACATGTTCCCGAACATGACGTAGGTGTGCTCGTCCTGGAAGGCGGTGTTGTAGAGCGGGTCGTGCCCGCGAAGCCAGAACCCTCCGGCCAGGATCACCGCGAGAACGACCCAGCCAGCTGCCGGCATCGGCCACGTCCGGCGTATCATCCGCTCCAGGCTACGGTCGCGCATGGCAGAAGCTCAGAAGTAGCGTCGATACGCGATCGCGGCGGTGTTGCGCCGGAACGCGTTGAATACGTTGAGGTACCGGTACTCGACGCGCACCTCGTTCATCGAACCGGGTCGCCAGATTGCGCCGGTTGCGAAAGTACCAGCGAATCCGACGTCGCCGAACCGGCCGTAGGTCGTCTCGACGTTCTGCGTTCCCACGCTGCTCTCCGCGAACACCTCGCCGCGGTCGTGTTCGAGCCGGTACGCCACGCGTCCGACCGCGACGCTTGTGAGGAACCTGGTCGGGCTGAAGTATCCGCCGGCACGCCGCTGGCCCGGAGCCAGAGGCTGAGCCGAGGCGTCGAACGCGAAACTCAGGTAATCCACCGCATACCCGATTCGCACGTACGGCCGACTGCCGCGGAGCGTGGCGCCAATGCTGCCGCCCACGCTCCAGCGTCGGTTCGCATCGAGGCCATGGCCGGTGTAGACGCCGCCGCCAACCCTCGCGGTGGCATCGATGTGGCTGCGGATGCTCGTCGTGCTGATCGACGCGTACGCGAGGTTCGACCGGACCTGCCCGACGAAATCGCCGCCGACGGCCGCGCCCTTGGTGGAGACGAGCGTGTCCTCGACAGCTTCGCGCCGGAACCCTGCCGCCACCGTGATCGGTCCGCGGCCGCGGTACACGACCTCGAGCGCGCCATCGGCCGCGATCGGCCCGGTGCTGTCGTAGTGTTCACCGTCGGCCTCGGCGTGCATCCGCCAGCTGTCGTTTCGCGCGTCGAACGCGACACCCAGCCTGCTCGAAGAGAAGTTCCCCTGGGGTCCCCTGAAGAACGTCGGATTGAACCAGACCGAGGCCCGTCCGCGACCGCCGACCGGCGACGATACGGTCACAGCCGGCCGGTACACGGCCACGCCCGAGCGGTCGTCGCGCCATGAGAAACCGTCCTCGGCCCACCGGCTCGAGCCGCGCAGCGCATCGCCACGGATCTGCTCGAGGCCCTCGTAGCTGGTCCCCGACGGGATCTTCTTCAGGGCGTCGAGCGCCTCGTCGCTTCTGCCCAGGTCGGCATAGACGCGCGCAAGCGTGAGCAACGTATACGGGTTGGTCGGCTCTTGCTTCAGCGCCTGCAGCGCCAGGTCGCGCGCCGCGAGGAGATCCCCGTTCCACGCCCGGATGTTCGCCATCCCCCGCAGCGCGGTGACGTTGGTAGGCTCCGCCGCTAGCACCGCGGCGAATCCGTCGAGCGCGGCGCCCGTGCTCCCACTCCACGAATCGAGCTCGGCCAGCGCCGCCCGGGCGCGGACGCTCGCGGGATCGAAGTCGAGCGCCCGCTCGAGCGCCTCGCGAGCCTTCGCGCGGGTATTCGACGACCACGAGAGCATCTGGGCGTACTGGGTGAGACGCACGGCGTCGTAGGGCCGGAGTTCGACCAGGCGTTTCAGGTGGGGCATCGCCTCCTGCCAGCGACCCGATGCGGCCAGCGCGTCAGTAGCGCCCGCGAGCGCCTCGACGTCGTCCGGCTGATCGGCGAGGACGGCGACATAGAGAGGAACGGCCTCGGCGAACCGGCCCGAAGCCATGGCCTGGCGAGCCCGCACGAGCCGCTGATCTCCCTGCGNNCCCTGCGGGGCCGATTGCGCGTAGGCTTGGCCGAGACCAGAGCCAGCCACCCACGCACCGAGGAAGACGGCGAGGAGAATGCGCCGGCCGGCGCGACGGGACGTCATCGGGACCTCGACTCGGCCTGCGACGAGGCCGTCACGTGCAACATCTGGCCGTGCCTCTCCGCCACTTTCCAGAAGAGGTATTTCGCGATCGCGTCCTGATCCTCTTCGGCGATGCGGGTGAAGCGGATGCCATTCGAGTGCCGCGGTCGTCCGTCGGCGTCGATCGCCTGTTCCCGAACGACCTCCGCCGCGGCGTGGATCCGCCGATCGGGCAGCTTCAACTCGAGGTCGAGCCGTGTCCCGACCGGGAGCGCGGCCGTCAGTGTCAGCGACAGTCCCGTGCGGTTGAGGTTCCGGGCGAACGCGCTGTCGGTCACGATGGCCCGCTTGGCGTTGACGTAGGAGAGTCGCACCGGCAGCTGCAACATACCGGGGAACCGATAGGCGATGCGTTGTTCCCGCTGCCGGAGCGCCCTCACAAGCAGCGGACCGACCAGGAAGAAGTAGAAGATCGCGAACGCCAGGTTCACGACGACGGCCAAGGACTCGTAGCCGGGCGCCGCGTGCGCGAGGCGCCAGAGGCCGACAGCGACCGACGGCAGGATGGCGATCTCGACCGCGAGCAGCAGCCGGACATCGGTCCAGTGCGCGGCCTCGGCGCGGGACTTCGGCGTCACCGCAAAGTCGGTCTTCCTCCGCACCAGTCCGCGCACCGCCCCCATCAGCACCGGGATCTTCAGGATGTTGAACTGCTCGCTGGTCAGGAAACTGCCCAGCCCGCGCTGGAGAGCGGCAGACGCTGCGACGTTGAGCACCAGGTACGGCGTGAAGAGCAACAGGTAGGTTCTTGGTACGGCCACCAGCGGATAGATGCCCGTCAACAGGCAGAAGATCGGCGTCACGACGTAGATGAGTTTCTGATAGCTCATCCAGTAGAAGTAGAAAGAGGCGAAGTAACTGAGACGCTGCCCGAACGTCAGGCCCTTGCCGAAGAGCGGGTTCTCGTTGCGGAGCACCTGCATGGCGCCGAGGCCCCATCGTCTCCATTGCGTGACGAAGCCGACGAATGTCTGGGGCGCCAGGCCGCGGGCGAGCGTCCGGTTGATGTACACCACCTCCCAGCCGCGCCGCTGCAGGCGCAGGCCGGTGTGGATGTCCTCCGTGATCGTCTCCGTTGCGAAACCGCCGACCTCCTCCAGCGCGGCGCGCCGCAGCATGGCGGGGCTGCCGCAGTAATACGCGGCGTTCAACGCGTCCTTGCCCGGCTGGATGACACCGAAGAACAGCTCCTGCTGCTGCCAGGCGTGACGGGCCTTCCAGTTGGTCCAGTGCTGGAAGGAGTCGAGATTGTAGAAATCCTGCGCCGCCTGGACGATGGCGACCTTCGAATCGGCGAAGAATCCGATCAGATCGTCCACGATCTCCGGCGACGGCACGTGGTCCGCGTCGAGCACGACGATGAATTCGCCGGTCGTCTTTGCGAGCGCCGCGTTCAGATTGCCGGCCTTGGCGTGCGACCTCTCGGTTCGGCACAGGTACTCGCACCCGAGTTCGGCGGCCAGTTCCCTGATCTCCGGGCGGTTGCCATCGTCGAGCACCCAGGTGCGATGCGGGTAGCGGATAGCCATGGCGCACAGGAGCGTGTCGCGCAGCAGCATGGCCGACTCGTTGTAGGTCGGAACGAAGACATCGACGCTCTGTCCCCGAAGCGGCGGCGGGACGACGCGCGAGCTGCCTTTCCAGGTCGTGGCGTAGAAGAGGATCGACTCGAGGATGTTCAGCCCCTCGGCGAACAGGAACAGGTAGAAGAACCAGAGCGCGGCCGGGTTGACGGTGTAGAAGATGCGCCAATAAAAGTACGGCACGATGGCCAGCATGCCCAGCACAGCCAGCGCATGGCGGACGAGCGGCATATGGCGCGACGGAGGCCGAACCGTTGTGTCCCCTCCCTCACTCTTGTCGGCCACCAGAAGGCGGGGCTTTAGGCGGGTTTCAAGGCAGTCACGCCGCCGGCTATCCGCGCATCCGGCGGCGAAGCGTGCCAACAAGGCCGGCCAGACCCGTGCCGATGAGCAGCAGGGAGCCAGGCTCGGGCACAGGCGTCATCGGGCTGACTTGGATCAGCGCGTCCTGGAAATCGTTGTCGCCCTTGCCGTACGTCGTGTCCTCGAATCCGGCCGTCCACCACCCGGTGTCGGGGTTGNNTCTGGAACGCCAGTATCTGCGCCGTGTGGCCAGGGTTCAACGAGTCGACGCTGAAGAACAGGCTCCCGAGGCGGGTGTCGTTGAGGTAGAAGCCAAAGGCGTTCGGATCGATACCCTCGAAGACGCCCGAGTCCACGCCGCAGCGAGGGATGGTGACGCCGCAGTTGATGGCGTTGATGGTCAGGGCACCCGTGGCCGGGTCAAAGACAAGCGAGGCGGAAGTGACGAACGTGGACTCGAGGCCGCGCGAATCGGTGTTGAACAACTCGACCTTCGCAATCTGGCTCGAGTCGCCGCCCGCGGCCGCCCAGAGCCCAAGCGACGTGGAGTCGAGGTCGCCCGACAGCTTGAAGTCGAAGGTCACGGTGGCCGCGAGGGCCCCTCCGAGCGACCACATGCCGGCCGACTGCTGGTCGGTGTTCACGACGATGCCCGCGCCCGGGTTCACGAAGTCGACCAGTGTCTGAAGCTGACAATCCGGCGCCGAACTTCCCCAACACGGCTTGGCCTTGTCATCGGAGGTTCCCACGGTGACCGGACGCGTGTTGAACGGATCGATCGGATCCGCGCTCACGCCCCCCGCCGCCAGCAGGCCCNNTTCCGCGCCGCACCCGACATCCCGCATAGATCCGATGACTAAGGCCCGAACTCTACCTGCGATTGTGGCAAATCACATGCCCGAAACGGGAACTTCGACCTACACCGGCTTAACTTCCTGTATTCCGCATGATTTGGCTGCTGCCTCATTCTCGACTCTGTCGGTTCACATATGAAAAGGTGGTCGAGAGGTTGACTTTTGGTTCACATGTCCGCCTGGGTGCCGACTTGCGGCTGAAGGCCGACGGCTGATGGCCAGCCGGGCTTCGGGCTACAGGCTCGGGGCTCAGGGTTCAAGGCTCAAGCCCGCGACGCTCGGTGGGGCAGACTCCTGGCTTACCGAACGGTGTGACGCCGCTGGTGCGCCTACTTGACGGCTAGCCGGCCGAGTCCCGCGACCGCCGCGTCGTACTCGTAGTAGCTCGTCGGGCAGCAGTCCCGCGCCGCCAGCAGCAGCGGGACCGCGGCGGCCGTCTCCCCGCGCCAGAGCGCGCGCTCCCCCTCGAAGAAACTCGCCTCGCACACCTGGCCCTTCATCTTCTCGGCGTCGGGTTCCGCGGCCAGATTCGCGGCGTTCTCCTGTCCCAGCCGCTGCCTGGCCAGGTGAACCCAAAGCGCCGCATAGGGGAAGCTGCTGGACGACGATGGCGCCATCTCGAGGGAGCGCCCGTAATCCGCCGCGGCGCCAGCGAGGTCCCCCTTCAGTATCTTCGCGAACCCGCGCCCGTAGAACGCCACCGGCTCGTTCGGATTGAGGCTGATGTACTTGTCGTACTCCACGATGGCCTTCTCGAACTGGCCCGACTTGCGGAACGCGCCCGCTCGTCCGCCAATGGCCTCGATCCAGTTCGGCTTCAAGCGGAGGGCCTGGTCGTAGTCCGCGATGGCCTTGTCGTACTGCCCCATCCTCTCGTAGACGGAGGCGCGAGAGAAATGTCCGTTCGGATCCTTCGGATTCAGTTGCAAGTAGTGATCGCAGTCGGCCAGCGCCAGGCAGACACCGAAGACCATCCTGTGCCACGCGGTCCGACGGTGAACATGCACGACTGGGTCGTCGCGGTGCGTGGAGGCCGCGTGGAGGAAACCTGGCCGATCGCCGCGAGGGGCGCCTTCTACTGAAAGGCGGCCGGCGCGCCCTCTGGAGACTCTTCCATGGACTCAAAGCGTAGCCGCGTACTCCTCGCCCCCGCCGCGAGCGCCGCCTCCGCCCTCATGCTCTTCTACGGCTCCGGCATCCACCCGCACTGGTGGCTCATGTGGATCGCCATGCTCCCAGTCCTCATCGTCGCGCCGCGCCTCCGCGCCTGGCCCGCCTTCGCCGTCGCCGCCTTCGCGTGGGCCATCGGCGGCGTCAACCAGTGGTCGTACCTCCGCACAGTCGGCGTCCCCGCCGGCGCAATCACCGGCGTCATCATCATCCCCGCACTCCTCTTCGGACTCGCCGTCCTCCTCAATGGCGTCTACACCCGCCGCGGCGCATTGTGGCGCGCCGCCCTCACTCTTCCCGCCGTCTGGGTCACCTGCGAATTCCTCAACAACCTCGCCTCCATCCACGGCACCTTCGGCAACATCGCCTACACCCGACTCGACTTCCTCCCCATCCTTCAACTTGCACCCGTGTTCGGCATCTGGGGCATCGACTTCTGCCTCGTCTTCTTCGCCGCCGTACTTGCCCTTCTCACTCTCGATGCTCCGCATCGTGCACGCTTCGCTGCCGGCGTCCTCGCCTGCGCACTCATCGTGATTGGATTCGGCGAGTGGCGCCTCCACTCCGGCCCCTCGTACGATCACGCTATAGAAGCTGGCCTTCTCTCTTCGGACTATCAGGGCAACGACAACCCCGAAAGTCCGAAAGCCCACGGCCGCCTGCTCCGTGAGTACCTCGATCACGTCAACGAACTCGTCACTCGCGGTGCGCAAGTCGTCATGACGCCCGAAACACTCGCCGCCGTCCTCTCACCACTCACCGAGGACATTGACAGCCTCTACCAGCACACCGCCGACAGCACGCAGGTCCCCATCCTCATCGGCGTCATCCGCAAGACCCCCGATACGCTCCTCAACGAAGCGCGCCTCTACCTCCCGGCCGCCAGCGCGCCGCTCACCTACGAAAAGCACCACATGCTCCCACCCTTCGAGTCCGACATGCTGGTCGGCACCACGCGCCTCGTCTTCGATCAGCCCTCCGGAAAATGGGGCGTCGCCATCTGCAAGGACATGGACTTCCCCGAACTCAGCCGTCAGTACGACAACGACGGCATCGGCCTCCTCCTCGTCCCCGCCTGGGACTTCGACGTCGACGCCTGGCTCCACGATCGCATGGCCATCCTCCGCGGCGTCGAAAGCGGATTCAGCATCGCCCGCACCGCCAAGAACGGCCTCCTCACCATTACCGACGACCGCGGCCGCGTCCTCGCCGAATCCTCCAGCGCCTCCGCTCCCTTCGCCTCCCTGCTCGCGAGAGTCCCCGTCCACCATGACGCGACGTTCTACGCCGAGTACGGCGACTGGTTCGGCTGGCTGAATGTCTTGGGAATGGCAGTACTGATCGCGGGATTGTGGAGGAGAAACTAGTTCTGAGTAGAGTTCGGCTTCGACGCTTGACGAATGAAGCGATACGGCCCGGTGGTCACCAGGCCGCCTCGGTCGGCGTGGCGGTCGCGTGGAAACTCCGCCCACCGACCGATGAACGCGTGCCCCGGCCCGTAGCCCGTAGCCTGAAGGCCGAAGCCTGACCTGGCCCTCGGCCGTCAGCCATTAGCCGTTAGCCGAAACTACCGCGTCGATGGGATCACCGGCAGCTCGACCCGCGACGGCCACGCCCTCGTGTGCTTGATGGAGATCGTCGTCCTCGGACAATCTCCCGGCCGGTTCCCGGAACACAAGTAGGGATTCATCTCGAAGTTCCCGGCGTCGGCGCCGGCGACCGCGATCCGAAGCCGGTGCCCTTTCCTGAACGACCACGCGGTCGGCATCAGGTCGAACCGCAGCTCGACGACCTTGCCGTCGGCCAGGAGATTCCGCACGTACTCGCTCTCCTGGTAGCCGTGCCACGGCAGGTCCGGTCGGACGTGGAGCTTCCCGAGCACCTGGTCGTCGCCGGGATACGTCTTCGCCCATCCCGCGCGAAGCTGGCCCTCGGTCACGTAAAGCGACCGCCCCGATTCGTCCACGTCGGTGAGATAGACGAAGAAGTCGCCGTCGGCCCGGTCGGAGGCCACCCAGATATCTGCGACGGGATGACCCGTCACCTCCATGTCCCGGTCCAGGACCGGCGTCTGGTAGATCAGGCATCGCTTGTCCGACAGCGTCCGGTCCATCAGCGCGTCCGGCGTGGACATCATCAGCCAGCGATTGGCCTGGTTCTTTCCGTAGCTCGAGCGCTGCGTGAAATCCACCTCGTAGCTGTCCGCGCCGTCGTCTCCTGGCGACGGCGATAGGTTGCCGGACGACATGTAGAAGGGCGTCACCACCTGACGCGTCAGCGGCCATTCGTGCTCGGCGCGCCAACCGGCGTTGACGACGTAGATGTTGACGGGCGGTTCGGCGTCGAAACCGTTCCGGATGCCCTTCAGGTAGAAGTCGAAGAAGCGCAGGCGCTCGGCGGAAATCTGTTTCGCGTAATCGCCGTCGTAGTGGAGGTAGTCGACGTACGGCTGGGTGATGAAGGGCGAGAAGTGGAACCGCGGCGCGATGCTGAGCCGGGCTGCCGTCTTCCCCTGCATGGTCGCGTAGAGCTTCGTCGTCCCCTTGGTGAACCCGTCGAACCAGCCGCCGACGTTGTACACCGGAATCCCGGACGCGATGATCTCGGGAAGGTCGTAACCGGGGCTGCCGTCCACGAATCGGACGCCGCCCGCCGCGCCCGTGCTAACGCTGTCGAAATACGGCGCCGTCTTTCGAGCGAAGCTGTTGAAGAGCACATCGGTCATGTGCTCGCGGGTCGCTTCGTAGTAGAGATTGCGGTGCGTTTTCCCGTCGGCGTAACGAGGCGGTCCGTCGTTGAGGAACGAGCCGTCCTTCATCAACGGGATCTCATCGACCAGGTCCCCGTCTCCATCCTCGTCGGCGACCGGGGTCGTTGGCAGCAGCGAGCCGTCGGCGGCGAAGCGGTTCAGGTTGAGATCCTGGAGGTAGCGGCTGTACCGCTCGATCCAGGCGATGGCGTCGATGCCGCCAGGGCGCACGCCTTCGGTGAAGCCCTCGAACGCGATCATCTCGGGCATGATGCAGACGAGCGACTTCGGGCGTCTCGCCGCGACCATCAGCTGGATCCAGCCGAGATACGACTGCCCCGTCATCCCGACCCGCCCGTTCGACCAGGGCTGGGACGCGATCCAGTCGACCATCGCCTTCCCATCGTCGGCGAGGATGGGCGTAAACGGGAACTGGGTTCCGAACGAGGCGCCGGTGCCGCGCATGTCAGCGGCAACCACGGCGTATCCGTGGGAGAGGAATAGCCGGACGTCGTACTTCAGCGAGTAGTCGAAGACGGGTCCCCAGATTCCCCTGGACGCCCGAAGCGCAATCCTCTCGGTCCACTTCATCTGCGGGTGGATGTGCGAACGGCCGTAGGGCGTGAAGATGAAGATCGTGGGAAACGCGCCGGACCGCAGTCCGTTCGCCGGCAGGAACACGTCCACGGCCAGTCTAATCCCGTCCCGCATGGCGACGAACGTGGACTGCTTGCTGAAGTCCTTGTAATCCACGCTGGTGTATCCCGAGTAGCGCAGGTGGGCGCTGACATGTTCACTCGAGGCTTCGGGTCCGCCGACGCCTGGTGACGATGGCCCACACCCGGAGGCCAGTGCGACCGTGGTCAGGACGGCCGCCGCCACCACCCATACCCGGACCATCCCACAGACCAGGACCGGCGTTTTCTTCATGAACTGCTCCGCGTTGCGTGCGGCGCATCGACGGCGCCCGATGGCGTATTGTAGCGCCGCGGGCCAGTCCGCCTTCGCCCGGCTACGGCGGACCCGCCGAAGCGCCGCCATCGCCCTTGGGACCAGGGCGGGGCGGAGGCGGGGACGCCCGCACTACCGAAACGGTGGAACCGGCGTCCTCGCCGGCCGTCAGCCGTCGGCCGTCAGCCTTCAGCCCTTGACCAGCGTCAGATCCGATTGATATGGTTCACGGGCCTCCGGAGATCCCGATCCATGTCGCATCGGCTGCTTCGTCGCGTCCTGACACTGGCCCTGTCGTTCGGCGTCCTGATGGCCTCGCTGGACGCGCAGGCCCCGCCCGCGCCGGCCGCCGCGATCGATCAGACCCCACCGAAGGACCTCCGGCCGCTGCTCTCGCCGCGGCAGAGCGAGATGCGCCTCGTCACGGCGCGCTACACGCTCGACCGCGGCACCCTGACCGGCAACTACCTCGGCGGCATGCGCATGCGCGGCGCCCGCGGCGGTGGCGGTGGCGCCCCGGCTACGCCTCCCGAGCCGCTCTCACCCGGCCGCATCGCGCGGCTCGAGCGCTTCGACCAGGACTGGCTCGCCGCGCTCAACGCGCTCGACGCCTCCTCACTCTCGCCGGCCGGCAAATCCGATCTCGAAACGCTCAAGGGCACGGTCCTGTCGAACCTGAAACAGCTCGACGCCGACACGACGGCGCTGTCCGAGATCTCGCCTCTCGTTCCGTTCGCCCCCGCGATCGTGGACCTCGCCGAGGCGCGCATCCGTCTCGACAACATCGACCCGGAGAAGGCCGCGGGCACGCTCACGGCGGTGACAAAAGCGGTCGCCGACGCCCACGCGCGCGTCGAGGCGGGGCTCTCCTCCTCGAACGCGTCGCCCGAGACCCTGCGCGTCCCGAGGAGCCTCGCGCTTCGCGGGCCGGCAGCGGTCGATCAGCTCCGCGCCGCCCTCTCTGAGTGGTTTGCGTTCTACAACGGTTACGACCCGCTGTTCACGTGGTGGAACGGCCTCCCCTTCAAGAAGGCAGACGCCGCGCTGCAGGCTTACGCCGCGTTCCTCAAGGACAAGACCGCCGACGCCAATGCCTGGCCGGCCAGCGCGGCACCTGTCGCCCGCCGCGCGATCGCCCCCGCGCCTGCGCCGAAGTACGCGTCGGTGCCGGACCTGAAGGAGCTCATCGCCCTCCCCCAGGACGAGATGACCGACATCGTCCAGCGGTTCCGCGGGCCCGTGCGGACGGTGCGTGGCGCGGACGCGGCCCCGGCCGGCACGCCCCGCGACCGCGCCTTCTACGAGGCCTGGCTGAAGGCGCTGCGCACGCTCGATTTCGACAAGCTCTCGCGCAACGCGCAGGTCGACTACCTCTACATCAAGAAGATCGCCGAGCAGCAGATCGCGCGCATCGGCGTTACGCTCGCCGACAATCCGCCGCGCAAGGCCGACGCCTCCGGCATCCCCGGGAAGGCGCGCGGCCGCCAGGGCCTCATCTTCGACCTCCAGGACGAGCTCATTCCCTACACGCCCGAGGAGCTGATCGCGATCGGCGACAAGGAGTTCGCGTGGTGCGAGGCCGAGATGAAGAAGGCGTCGCGCGAGCTGGGCCTCGGCGACGACTGGAAGGCCGCGCTAGAGAAGATGAAGGGGATCCATCCTCCGCCGGGCGGCCAGGTCGGCGTCATCCGCGACCTGATGTTCGAGGCGGTGGACTACCTCCGCACGCGCGACATGCTGACGGTGCCCGCCGTCGCAGCCGAATCACTGCACATGATCATGATGACGCCCGAGCGCCAGCTCGTGAACCCCTTCTTCACGGGCGGGACGGAGATCAGCGTGTCGTACCCGACCGACACGATGGACTACGACGCGAGGGTCCAGAGCATGCGCGGCAACAACACGCCGTTCTCGCACGCCACGGCGTTCCACGAGATGATCCCGGGGCACAACCTGGTGGGTTACATCGGCGCGCGCATGGCGGGGTACCGGCCGAGCCTGGGCGGCGGCAGCCCGTTCTACGTCGAGGGATGGCCGCTCTACTGGGAACTGCTGATGTACGACCTCGGCTTCCACGACACGCCGCAGAAGAAGATCGGCGCGCTGTTCTGGCGCATGCACCGCTGCGC